>JAFONM010000042.1 GCA_017418445.1 Kiritimatiellia bacterium | reverse complement strand
GGAAATTCAAGACCGAAAGCATTGCGCTCAACGGAGCGCAGGCGAAACGCGTGTCGTTCGGACACTGGTCCGGCGCGTGCGTCTTTCTCATCGTCTGGCTGACATTCTGGACGTTCGGCATCGTGATGCTGACCCGCAAGCTCGTCACGGAATTCTCCTGGGGCGACCTCCTCTTCGCCACCCCGTTCCTCGCCGCCGAGTTCGCCGTCGCGGGCATCATACTCTTCATGATCTTCGGAAAGACGGTCATCACCTTCACCCCATACGGCGGAACGGTGTTCTCGGGGTGGGGACGATTCGGACGCACCAAGGAGTTCTTCTTCCCGCCGAAGTGCGAAATCGTCAAGGAGGAATACGAGGTAAGAGGATCCAAGGGCGGCGTCTACCTGTACGAGCGCCTCGCCGTCAGGACATCGATGGACATCGAGGGTCCGCGCGAAATCTACTCCTCCCAGGACTTCGCCCTCGTCGACGCCCTGTACGACATGGCGCTCGAAGTGTCGGGGGCCGGAGGCCGCGCCCTGGTCGCCGATTCCGCCGCGGAGACGGAGGATGCGGACGCACTCGAGCGCCAGGACCGCGAACTCCTCGCCGGGCGGCCGCCCGGGCACCTCGCCGTCACGCGCGACATGGAGGGAAAGATCCACGTCGTGTGCCGCCGCGTGCACTGGTTTGCCGCGCTCGCCAACGTTGCCGGCGCCGCTGTTTTCGCCTACGTCTTCCTCTGGCGAATCAAGGATGCCCCCGCCCCCGTGATCGCCGGAATCTGCTTCGCCATGATCCCCCCGCTGGGACTTGCGATCTTCTCACTCTTCGGGAAGCGGACGATGACTCTCGACCACGGACAGGGCGAGACCTTCACCGGCGTCTGCGGAATCGGATTCCGCAGGCGCTTCCAGTACGGCGGCCCCTTCGATGTCAGCCGCAGCGACAGCAACACGTACATAAACGGCCGGCGGATGCAGAAGATCACGATTTCCAGACCCGGCGGCAAGGCCGTCGAGATCTGCACCGGCTGGCCCAACAACGTGAAGGCCTACCTGGCCGCGCTACTCCGCCACACCGGGGACTTCGTCCCGCCCTTCGACCGGTGCTGAATCCTGCGCGTCCTCCTCCTCGCCTTCGCAGACCGAGACGGAAACGAGCGTCGCACCCTCCGAGAGGCGGACGAGCTTGACGCCCTGTGCCGCGCGGCCCTGGACGCGGAACTGCGAAACGGCCGTCCTGACCATCTGCTGGTCGCTCGTGATCGAGATGACGTTCTCGTCGTCCGCGACCGCGTGCGCCGCCACGACCTCGCCGTTCCTGTCTTCGCCCTTGATGCCGATCATCCCCTGCCCGCCGCGGTTGTGGCGCGTGAAGTCCCTGAACTCGCAGCGCTTGCCGTATCCGTTCGCGGTCGCGATGAAGAGCGTCTTCTCGTCGTCCACGACGTCGAAGCTCACGACGCGGTCCCCTTCGCGCAGGCGAATTCCCCTTACGCCCGTCGCCGTGCGTCCCATCCTGCGGACGTCCGTAGCCGCGAAGCGCATCGCCCTTCCGTTCCTCGTCAGCATGAGGACGTCGTCGTTCGGATTCACGAGGCGGACCTCCACGAGCTCGTCGCCGTCCTCGATGTTGAGGGCGCGGATTCCCGAGCGGTTCACGTTCTTGAAGTCGCCGAGGAGCGTCTTCTTGACGGTGCCGTTGCGCGTCGCGAAGAAGACGTCCACGTCTCCGTCGAAGCTGCGGATCGGGAGGAGGCTGAGCACCTGCTCGCCCTCCTGCAGGTCGAGGAGGTTTATGAGAGGACGGCCGAAGCTGGTCCTCGGGGCCTCCGGAATCTGGTAGGCGTCCTTGACGAACAGGCGACCCGTGTTCGTGAAGAACATGAGGCTGTCGTGCGTCTGCGCGACGAAGACGAGGCGGATGAAGTCCTCCTCCTTCACCTGCGCGCCGCGGACGCCGTGTCCGCCGCGGTTCTGCTCGCGGTATTCGGTGAGCGGCACGCGCTTCACGTAGCCGCGGTTCGAAAGAGTGATGACGCACGGCGCGTCCGGGACGAGGTCCTTCATCGACACCTCGTTCTCGTCGTCGCAGATCTCCGTGCGGCGCTTCGAATCCTCCCTGGCGCAGTAGCGCGCCTTGATGTCGGCGAGATCCTCGCGGATGATCGCGTAGACCTTCTCGGGGTCGGCGAGGATCGCCTGCAGCTCCGCGATCGTCGCGAGGAGTTTCGCGAGCTCGTCCTGCAGCTTGTCGCGCTCGAGCCCGACGAGCTGGTAGAGGCGCATCTCGAGGATCGCGTTCACCTGCGGGTCGGAGAAGCCGAACCTCTCCTGGAGGCGAAGCTTCGCCTCGTCGCGCGTCTTGGAGGAGCGGATGATCGAGACGACCTCGTCGAGGTGGTCGATCGCGAGGAGGAGTCCGTCGACGATGTGCTTCCTCGCCTCCGCCTTTCTCAGGTCGAAGCGCGTGCGGCGCGTGATCACCTCGAAGCGGTGGTCCGTGTAGCACCTGCAGTAGTCCTTGAGCGTGAGGATCTTCGGACGCCCGCCGACGATCGCGAGCAGTATCGCACCGAACGTCGACTGCAGCGCCGTGTGCTTGTAGAGGTGGTTGAGGACGATCTCGCCGACGGCGTCGCGCTTGAGGTCCACGACGATGCAGATCTCGTCCTCCTTCGCGTTCTTCCTCGCGCCGCCCTTCGAGTCCTTCGTGTGCCCGCCGGAGATGTCGCGGATGTCGGATATGCCCTCGATGACCCTGTCCTTCACGAGGTCTGCCATGTGACGGATCATCTCCGCCTTGTTGACGCCGTACGGGATCGAGGTGATGACGATCGTCTCGCGCCCGCTCTTCTCGTCGCGGACGACGTCCGCCGTGCCGCGGACGGTCATCTGTCCGCGCCCGAGGCGGTACATCGCGTTGATGCCGTTGTGCCCGCAGATCTTCGCGCCGGTCGGGAAGTCCGGCCCCTTCACGAACTGCATGAGCTCGTCGATCGTGCAGGTGTCGCGGTGGGAGACGTACCAGTCGATTCCGTCGCAGAGTTCGCCGAGGTTGTGCGGAGGAATGTTCGTCGCCATTCCGACGGCGATGCCGGAGGATCCGTTGAGGAGGAGGTTCGGCAGCTTCGCCGGAAGGACGGTCGGCTCCTCGAGCGTCTCGTCGTAGTTCGGCGCCATGTCCACGGTGTCCTTCTCGAGGTCCCCGAGCAGCTCCTCGGAGACGCGCTGCATGCGGACCTCCGTGTAACGCATCGCGGCGGGACTGTCGCCGTCGATGGAGCCGAAGTTGCCGTGGCCGTCGACGAGCGGAACGCGCAGCGAGAACGGCTGCGCCATGCGGACGATCGTGTCGTAGACCGAAGTGTCGCCGTGCGGATGGTACTTGCCGATCACTTCGCCGACGACGCGGGCGGACTTCACGTGCTTCGTGTTCCACTCGTTGTGCAGCTCGTGCATCGCGAAGAGGCAGCGACGATGGACGGGCTTCAGGCCGTCGCGGACGTCCGGGAGGGCGCGCCCCACGATGACGCTCATCGAGTAGTCGATGTAGTCGCGGGACATCGAGTCCTCGATGTTTATGTCTTCAAGAACCGCGGCGGAAGCCGCCGCTTCGACGGGCTTCTCCACGCTGTTTTCCACCTCTTCGCTCATATGCGTATATTATACCAAAATTAGCGTCCGAGGTGGGGAAAAATCAGCGATTTCGGACACCGGAACCAGTCCGCGGAACGGTCTAGCTCCGCTGCGCTCCGCCGACGACCGGTTCGATCAGATCCGGCGGCAGGTCCGCAAGGCGCCTGGCGTCCCCGACGGCGCAGCTTTGCGCAGTCTTCTCCGCGGCATCCAGCATTTCCGCCGCGGCAAGGAGATCCTTCTTCGTCGTCGTGAGGACCTCGCGGCGCATGCGGTCGACGTCTTCCTGGGTCTCCCCCGCCAGATACGTCCCGAGCGGACGCTGCGCCTCGTCGGCCGGAGATCTGTAGGGGTCGATCTGGGACATCGTGGAGACCACGTAGCGGTCGACGGATTCGCCGCCTTTCGCGAAGTCGCGGATCGCCCTGGCCATCTCGGGGAATCTGCAAAGGGACTTCAGCGGCGAAGGATCGCGGTAGGAATAACCCTCCAGGACGTCGCCGCGGCGGACGCATGCGCCGACGCCGTAGGCTCCGCCAAGTTCGCGGACCTCGTGATGGAGGAATCCGAGCGAGAGCATCCTCAGTGCGACCCGCATCGAACCGCAGCAGGCTCCCGGTACGTGCGCGGCCCATCCGGAATATCCCGTGTCGGCGGCAACCTGCAGACCCCGGGGGCGCAGCTTCCACCCCGCGAAGGCCGTGGAGACGTCGCCCTTCGTCCCGGACTTCTCCGTCGCGGACTTCGGGAAGCATTCCACGACCGACGCGACTTCGCGCTCAGTCAGGTTGTCCGTGTGCGCGACGACGAGTCCGCCGCGCGTGAAGATGTCGCGCCTGAGCGACGCGAGCTCCCCGGCAAACCGTTCGTCCGCGCACGCACCCTGAAGCCAGCGGAGCTGGGAGAGTCCGGACATGACGTCGCGCGACGCGCATTTTCTCGCAAACCCCGCGGCGGAAGAACAGATCGCCGCGGACTGTCCGTTCGAGGACACGGCGCGTTCCGCGGACTCCGTCGACTGGCGGAGGACCTTCGCTATCGCCGCCACGTCGTCGAACCTCGTCTCCATGACCACCTCGCGGAGGAGCGGAAGCGCCTTCTCGAACTTCTTCTTCAGGAAGGCCGTGTCGACGCGGATGAAGTTGCCGCGTTCGTCGGCGGACGGCCAGACGCCGAAGCGCCCGAACGCCGTGTCGATTTCCGTCTGAAGCTCGAGCGCCCCGCGCTTCGCGGTCGCGAGCTTGCAGAAGAGACGCGAGAGCATAGGCACCTCGAGAAGCCGCGTCCCGTCCAGGAAGTCCGCCGGGAAGCACAGCGTGAGATACGCGATTTCGTCCACCGGCGCCTTCGCGACGATGTACGTGTCGCCGTCACGTTCGCCTGTCCTGCCGCCGATGCGCGGACCGACCGGATCGAGGTCCGCGACGGCGACATGGGGAATCTTCGCGAGGTCCTCGGGAGAATCCTTCTCCTTCTGGTACGCCTTGAGCGCGGCGGCGTCGGCCCTGATGTGCGCCAGGCTTGCCGCGGAGAGCGTCTTCGCGAGACGGTCCATCTCCTCCTTCGCCTCCTTCTCGAGACGTCCCGCGAGCGTGGTCGACGGGGCGAGCACGATCTTCGCGGAGTGCGAGTTCTTCAAGATGCAGTCCCTGACGATCCTCTCGAGCCGGCCGCTCTTCGCGTCGGCCCGCAGGCGCGCGAACTTCTCCGTGATCCTGAACGCCTCCGCAGGATCCATGCCGCACCACCAGAAGCGCATAGCCCAGTCGAGGTACGAAAGCCCCCTCGGATACGATCCCGCCATCTCGCGCTCGCTGAATTCGGAGCTGTCTATGATCGCGAGGATGCGCTTCGCATCGAGGCCCTTCGCGGTTTCGGATTCGAGAGTCCTGCGCACCGCCTCTTCGCATTCGCCGGCCCTGCCGTCCGCGACGTTGCGCAGGAACATGATCAGCGCATTCTGGCGATAGTCGCAGCAGAACAGGCTCGCGTCTTCGCACAGGCCGCGCTCCAGGAGGACGCGCTTGAGCGGGGACTCGTTCGAGCCGCAGAAATACTCCGAGAGAACGCAGAGCGCCGGATAGAGGGACGGATCGTCGCTCGTGCCGGCCGACCAGCCCAGGCAGAGGAGCGTCTTCCCCTCCGTCGTCGCCGACGGATACTCGACGGTCCTTTCCGCGCGGCACGGAGGCTGGAGCGGAATGTCCGTGAAGTCCGAACGGCGGTCGTAGTCGCGCAGGAACGAATCGATCTTCGCGAGCGTCGCGTCGATGTCGACGGATCCGTCGAGGAAAAAGTGGGCGTTGGACGGATGGTAGAACCTGGCATGGAAGTCCTTGTAGCGCTCCCACGTAAGGCTCGGAATCTTCCCCGGCGTCCCGCCGGAGTCGCGTCCGTAGACGGTGTCCGGATAGAGTCCGTTCATGACCTCGCGGAACGCTATGGAGCCCGGCTCCGCATAGACGCCGCGCATCTCGTTGTAGACGACGCCGTTGTACGAGAGCGCACCCGTCTCCGGGTCGATCTCGTAGTGCCAGCCTTCCTGCTGGAATCCCCTCGGACCGGAGACCGACAGCGGATGCAGGACCGCATCGAGGTAGACGTCCGCCAGGTTCAGGAAGTCGGCGGAGTTGCGCGTCGAGAAATAGTAGTCCGTCATGTCCCGCCCGGTCGACGCGTTTATGTAGACGCAGGGGGAGCTCTTGCGGATCTCCTCGAAGGGACTCCTGACGGGATACCTGCGCGAGCCGGCCAGGACCGAATGCTCCAAGATGTGCGCGACGCCGGTTTCGTCGTCGGGCAGGGTCTTGAAGACGATTGAAAAGGTCTTCACGTCGTCCTTGCGCTCGAGCCACAGGAGGTCGGCCCCGTTCTTCAGGTACGTCATCCGCCACAGGCGGCCGCCCACGTCCGGAAGCTCCGCGACGCTTTCGATCCTGAATCCGTGCTTGTTTTCGCCTGTCTTCATTTCAGTCTGGCGAGCAGGCCCGCCTCCGCCTTGGCGCGATCGAGCGCCCAGTCGACGCTCCATACGCGAACCATGTTCCAGCCAAGTCCCCTGAGGACGCCTATGCGGTTGACGTCGCGGTCCTGCGCGGTCTTCTGCCGCGCGTAGGCCGAGCCGTCGCACTCGATGCCGAGGATGTAACGCGTCGGGTCGTCCGGATCGCGCACCGCGATGTCGATCCTGAGTCCGGAGCGGCCTACGTTGCGGTCGACGGTCCATCCCTTCGACTCGATGAACTTCGCGACCGTGTCCGCGAATTCGGACTGTCCGTCGCCTCCCGCGGACCCTCCCGCGGCGGCGGTCCACCCCTGCCTGTCGGCCTTTTCGGCGTACTCGAGGAAGGCCTTGAGGTGTCCGGCGCCGACGGACTTCGCGCGTCCGCCCTCGCCGGCGTCGATGTCCGCCGCGCGGATTGACGAGAAGACGACGATCTGCTCCTTCGCGCGCGTGACGGCGACGTTGAGGCGGCGTTCTCCGCCCGCAAGGTTCAGCGGACCGAAGTTCATCGCGAAGCGTCCGGCGGAATCCGGCGCATAGCCGACCGAGAAGAGGATGACGTCCCTCTCGTCGCCCTGCACGTTCTCGAGGTTCTTTACGAAGCATCCCTCGTCCGTCCCGTCGTCGGGGATGAGCCTCTCGAGCTCCGGATCCTCCGCACGGCGCTCCTCGAGAAGGTCCGCGATAAGCTTGCGCTGCGTGATGGAGAACGCGACAACGCCGATGGAGCGCTTCTTCCAGTCCGGCTTCCTGACCTCCGTCGCGATGTAGTCGACGAGAGCCTTCGCCTCGACCTCGTTGACCTTCGGCCCCTTCCTGGGCTTGTCGAAGCGTCCGTCCTTGACGTGCACGAACCTGACGCCCAGGCGCGGCGAGTCGCTCGCGGACGGGAAGGTCGAGAGCTTCCCCCCGTAGTAGTGCTCGTTGGAGAACGCGATGAGCGATTCGTGGCGGCTCCTGTAGTGCCAGCTCAGGTATGCGGGCGCGACGCCGGCGACGAGGCATTCGTCCAGGATCGACTCCTGGTCCTCGAACGTCAGGTCGTCGTCGTCCATCACCTCCTCGCTCTCGACGTCCCCCTTCTGGAAGAACGAAGTCGGCGGCATCTGCTTCGGATCGCCCACAATGACGAGCTGCCTGCCGCGCGCGATCACGCCGATTGCGTCCCATACCGGAATCTGCGACGCCTCGTCGAAGACGACGAGGTCGAACTTCGCGGCGTCGACGGGAAGGTACTGGGCGACGGAAAGCGGACTCATCAGGAAGCACGGCTTGAGCGTCGGGAGCAGCTCGCGGCATTCCGAGAGCAGCGTCCTCACGGGCTTCTGCCGACGCTTCTTCTCGCATTCGCGCTTGAGGACGGCGAGCTCCTTCGCCGCGGGGCCGGCCCCGCCCATCAGCGTCGTTATCCTTGCCGCGAGCTTCGAGAAGACGGCCTTCTTCGCGAGCTCCTTTCCGCTCGCGTCGAGCTCGCGGAACCTCTCGATGCGCTTCTCCTGGGAGAGTCCGGCGAATCCGGAAAGGACGGGGGTCGACGCGAGGACCTGCTCGAGCATCCGCGCCGCATAGACGTCGTCGAAGAATTCGCCGACGTCTCCGCGATCCGGATTCGCGACGAGCCACTCCGCCATCTTTTCCGCTCCGGCAGCGCGCGCCGCCGCGAGGCTCTTTCGCGCGCGCATGACGGCGCGAAGTTCGCCGGCGACAGGACCGAACGCGCGGCAGCGCCCGGCGATGTCGGAGAGTCCGCCCTCGAAGAATTCCGGCACGACGAATTCGGCGAGCCTCGCCTTCGCATTTCTCAGATCGGCGCCCGTCTTCGCGTCGAGCTCTGCAATCCTCTTCTCGATTCCGCGGCGCCTGAAGAAGCGGACCGCGAAAAACGCCTTTTCGCATTCCGCAAGCTCCGCCGCCAGGGCCTTCGCCTGTCCGAAGACGTCGTCCGGAGCGGAGGTCTTCTCGGCAGCCTTCGCGAACGCATCCAGCGCGAGCGCGAGATCGCGCGCGAGAATCGGAGTCCAGTCCGCCGCCTTGAGTTCCGGCGTCGCCGAAAGCGCTCCTGCGGAAACGCCGGCGAGTTCCGTGGAGAGCTCGAACAGCGCGTCGCGCATTGCGATGCGCGCGGACTCCGACTGCGCCAGGAGGTCGACGTCGATCAGACCCGACGGGACGGTGCCGCTCCCCTGCCGCGAGATCGCGCGGGCGAGTGCGTCGTAGGGCGTCATGCCGTTCGGATATCTCCTGTGCAGTTCGCCGACGTATCCCTCGAGCGCGTATTCGATCGAATCGAATTCCGCGATCTGCGTCTTCCAGGCGCGGGGCATCTCCGAAGCCTTCACCTGGAGCGCCTCCCTGATCTGTCCGTAGACCTCGGCCTTCTCGGCCTTTGTCGAATGGAGCTCGAGGCAGAACGGGGTCAGGCCCACCCTGTCCAGGCGGTTCTTGACGACGTCGAGCGCCGCCTTCTTCTCGGAGACGAAGAGGACGCGCCGGCCGCGGGCCAGGTTGTGGGATATGATGTTCGTGATCGTCTGGGACTTTCCGGTGCCGGGCGGTCCGTGGAGCACGAACGTCTTGCCGAGTCCGGACCAGAGGACGGCCGTCAGCTGCGACGAGTCGTAGGCGACGGGGCAGTACAGTTCGCCTGGCGTGATGTTCGTCGCGATGTCCTCGGCGGGGAAAACCTTCACTCCGTCGTCGAAGCGTCCGCCGCCAGATGCGATGTGGTTCACCAGCGGATTGCGCCTCAGCTCGTATTCGCGCGCCGTGAGGTCCTTCCACATGACGAACTTGCCGAAGGAGTAGAGTCCGATCGTCGCGTCCTCGGTGACGGACCAGCCGGGCTTTGCCTGGACCGCCCTGCGGAACGTCTCGATCACGCGCGGAACGTCGACGCCGGCATCGTCCGTCGGCAGCGGATCGAGTCCCTCGACCGTGATGGAGAACTGCGCCTTGAGGAATTCGACGAGCGTCGCGTTGAGAATCGTCTCCTCGTCGAGAAGCCGCATCCTCACGCCTTCGGCGATGGACGCGCGCTCGAGACGGACCGGAGCGAGCAGGATCGGGGCGCGGCGCACCTTGCCCCTGGACGAGGACGCCTCCTCCATCCACTCGAGTTCGCCGAGAGTCAGGAAGAGCGTGTTGGAGCCCGTCTCCTCCATCGCGCGCCGCGAATCGCGCATGAGCGAAAGGAGTCGCTTCTGGACGGTCTTCTCGTCGAGGTCTTCCGCGACCTTCGGGACGGGGGTCGATTCGCGCGCCGCAAGGCTGTCCTCGAGCTTCGCGACGTCGATCGGCGCGAGGTGCAGAATGGCGCTCGATTTCGCGGGGATGTTGAGGAGCCTGTTGCGCGCCGAAAGGTCGAGGAGCTTCTGCGTCCAGCGCGCGACCCGCGCAGTCGCCGCTGCGTCGAGGCTGCGCGTGTTTCCGTCTTGAGACTTTTCCATGGACATATTCTATCAAATTTCCGTCCCGCCGCACAGCGGAGCGACACGGCGCATATTCATGGCTTTCCCCTTTGCCTGGCATCCTTCTTCGCGAGGGCCTTCTGCGCCTTTTCCGCGGCGCGCCTGTAGATAGCCTCGAGCGAGTCGAGGCAGCGGGACTCGCCGCGCCAGAACGGAACGGGGCCGAGGCGCTTTAGGACCGGCGACTCAATCTTCATCGCAAAGCTCCTCCATCGTAATTCCGCGAAGCTCCAGCAGCGTCGCAGGACGCCAGGCGCATTCCTCGCCGAGAATGAAGAGGACCGCGAGCGAATGCTTGCAGGGGTTCGCCCAGTCGGGACACGAGCACTTCGTCGTCACGTCGTAGACCCTCTCGGCGATCTTCCCCCCCGGGAAGAGGTCGAAGCCCTCCCTGCGGAATATCGCCTCGACCTCCAGCGGAAGGTCGTCCGTGAGAAGCCGCGCGACGAGCATCGGCTCCGCCCTCAGCGCCGCGACGATCCGGTCGTGCGCCGCGTCGTCCGGGGCGCGGAAGCTGATCGTGACCTTGTACGGATCCGGACGGCTGCCGACGACCGTCGCCTCCACGTGCGGACCCTCCATGCCCAGCGACACGATCTGTCCGGACATCGCGTAGTTCCTGCCGCGGCCGAACCGGCCGAGGAGTCCGCCCATCCGCTCGAGCGCCGTGCGCCACTTCTTCGCCCACCAGCTGCGAGCCGAACCGCCGCGCGTCTCCTGCGCGCGGATCCCCGAGGCGGACCTCGGAATCCTAAGGGGATACCGCTTCTTCCTACTCAAGCTTCAGCGCCTCCTCGAGCTCCTCGGGTTTCAGATCCATCAGGAAGCTTTCGCCGCCCGCGACGAGCGTCCCCGCGACGCGGGACTTCGTCTCGAGTATTTCGTCGACACGCTCCTCGAGCGTCCCCTCGGTTATGAACGTGTGGACGAACACCGTCTTCGTCTGTCCGATTCGATGCGCGCGGTCCGTCGCCTGCGACTCGACGGCGGGGTTCCACCAGCGGTCGAAGTGGACGACGTGCGTAGCCTTCACGAGGTTGAGTCCGAATCCTCCCGCCCTCAGAGACAGGACGAAGGCCTTGGGCCCGCCCTCGTTGAACCTCTCGATCTCCCTCTCGCGGTCCTTCGCCGCGAGCGCGCCGTGGAGGAACGGAGTCGGCCCGCCGAACCTTTCGTCCAGGACCGCCTTGAGCTTCGCGCCGACCTTCGCGTACTGCGAAAACACGAGGACGCTCTCGCCCGCCTCGAAAATCGATTCGACGAGCTCGAGGAGCCGCTCGATCTTTCCGGTGCCGTCGCACGCGAGCTTCAGTTTCGTTATGAGCGCGAACACGTCGCCGCGGCTCCGCTCCGTCGCGCGGTAGTCCGCGAGCGCCTCCTCGTACTCGCGGCGCTGGTCCGCCGCAAGCGCGCAGTACTCGCGTATCTCGCGCTTCTCGCCGAGTTCCGCGGCGATCTCGGGCGCGCTCTTGAGACGGCGGAGGACGAACGGCTCGAGCGCGTGCCGGAGCCTCTTCGCCGCGGCGGATTTCTCGTCCGCCGCGATGGGCCTGACGAACCGCTCGACGAACGACCTGCGGTCCGAGAGGAATCCCGGATTGAGAAAGTTCTCGATGCTCCACACGTCCGCGACCGAGTTCTCGACGGGCGTGCCGGTGAGCGCGATGCGCCTCGGCGCGCCAAGTGCGCATGCCGCGCGCGCGACGCGCGTGTCGGGATTCTTTATCGCCTGCGCCTCGTCGAGGACGACTCCGCCCCACTCGACGCCGCGAAGCATCTGGTAGTCCTTCACCAGGAGCGAATAGGCCGTGAGCACGACGTCCGCCTTCGCGGACTCCCGCCTGAAGAGAGTTTCGGTGGCGCGGGTCGCGCCGTGATGGACCATCACCTTGAGCCCGGGGGCGAATCTGGCGAATTCGTGCCTCCAGTTTGAGACGAGCGTGACCGGCGCGACCACGAGACAGGGACGGCCCTTCGTGCGCCGTCCGGAAAGGATCCACGAGATTGTCTGTATCGTCTTGCCGAGGCCCATGTCGTCCGCGAGAAGCGCGCCGAATCCGCACTCCGTGAGAAACCGCATCCACGCGACGCCGCGGCGCTGGTACGGCCTGAGCGAACCGGCGAGTCCCGGGATCTCCGCCACGCTGTCGCGGACGGGTTTCTCTTCCGACGCCGCGGATATCTTCCGGCGGAGTTCCTCGACGAGTCCGCGCAGCCATCCGTGCGCCCGGGCCTTGTCGATCGCCATCCTTCCGACGGCGCCGATTCCACAGGCAAAGCCAAGTGCCTGGTTGACGGAGAGCTTCCGGGTTTCGTTCTTCTCGAGCGCCCGGAGCGCCTCCTTGAGGATGTTGCGGTCCACCTCTATCCAGCGGTCGCGGAAGAACACGAGCGTCGACTTCTGTTCCAGCAGGAACCGTATCTCCTCCGCCGACACCGCCTCGCCGTCCACGTGGACGACGAGCCTTGCCGGGACTTCGGATCCGGCCGCCGCCGATTCCTGCGACTCGAGTTCCACTTCCGCCTCGATCAGTGCGGACAGGTCGACTCCCTCGACGCCATATCCGGCGAGCGCGAGTTCACGCGCACCGCGGCGGAGGAAGCTTTCCGCCTCGGCGCGCGAGAGCGCGACCGAGAGAAGTCCGCCCCTTCCCGACATCGCCCTGAGCGGACCGAAGACGTAGGTCGCCTGGCCGAGCGCGCGCAGGGCGCGGCGTCCCTTCGGGATTTCGCAGGTTATGGAGAAATCCTCTTCCCCCTTCGCCTCGAAGCGAAAGACGAGCGACCTCCTGGCCGATTCCCCGTCGTCCGCCGCGCCGTTCCATTCCGCTATCTCCGCGGCGAAAGATTCACATTCCGCGTCGTCCCAGCGTACAAGTCCGGTCTCGCTCCTCAGCGCCACAAGCCAGGCGTCGTGGAGAGTCTCGTGCCTCTGGTCCTCGGCGTTGCGGGAGAGCGGCGTTATCGCCGCCTCGCGGACGAAAGTGTCCACCCATGGATTGTCGCCGCCCAGCGCGCGCCAGCGGGCGTGCCAGCCGTCCTCCTCGCGGACGAAGGTCGGATACATCCGCCCGTCCGCAATGAGTTCGAGGGCCTCACGCTGTCGTGGTGTCAGTCGCATCGGCCGTCTCCGCTCCTCCGGACTCCGCGGCCCCTTCGGAAGCCTCCGAGGATTCCTCCTCGCTGGAGACTTCTCCGAGAGTCTTGGTTCCGGAAAGAAGCGCTACGACCTGCTGCTGGACCTCGCCGATGTTCTCGAGACGGATGCGCGGATCGAGTATGACGAAAGTGTCGCCCTGCCGGCGGTCTTCGTAGACGCGGCGTATGGTGCCGTCCTTCTGCTCCTTCGAATCGCGCTCGACCAGGATCTTGGACCGCTCGAGCATCACGGCGAGGACGTAGACGACGTTCTTCATCGCCGGATCGTCGAGCGTCATGAGCTTCCTGAGGAGCTCCCCGGCGTCCTCCTTCTTGAGGGCCTCCTTCTTCTCGACCTTGACCGGCGCGAAATAGACTCCGTCCCACTGCGAAAACGGCTCCCAGTCGCGCTCGGCCGTCTTCCAGCATTCCGGGTGGCAGTCGAAGCGCTCGTATCCTTCGGGCGTTTCCCTGAGCGCGCTTATTACGGGAGCGTGGTCCACGAGCGGCTTCTGGCAGATGCTGCAGAAGTGTCCACGGGACCTGATGTTCCATTCCTGTGACATGGGCGTATTATACCATTTTACTCGAAGACGATGTAGGCGGGAAGTCCGACGATCGACTCGAAGCCGGGGACCTTCTTAAGCTCCTCCATGTCGTCGGTCACCTCGAGCCTGATGACCGTGTAGCCCTCGAGCCGCTTCTTCGCCGCCTCGTCGCGGAAAGTCGTCTCCTCCATCGCGAGGCAGTTCTTGCACCACTTCGCCCAGCAGTCGACGAAGACCGGACGCTTCGCGGATTCCAGCAGCGCGGCGATCGTCGCAGGCCGCGCGACGAGATGGCCGGCCGTACCGGCGGTCGTGGAGTCGGCGGGATGCGACGACGCGGAGAATCCGAGGTATGCGAGGTATCCGTAGTAGACGGCGAGTCCGAGGACGACGGCGGCGAAGCACTTGTTGACGAGATCCATCCACCTGCCCGGCTTTGGCAGGACCTTGAGTCCCGCTCCCGCAAGCGGCCATGGAAGCGCCATGCCGAGTCCGAGGACGAACGGGAGCGCGGTCGCGAGGACGATGTTGGTCTCGGCGACGGCGGAGGAATAGACGAGCACCGCGATGAGGACCGGCGCGACGCACGCTCCGGCGAGAACCGCGGAGACGGCGCCCATCAGGAACGCGAAGAATCCCGGCCAGAGTCCGGTCCTGAGCCGTGCGAGTCCGCTGCGCCCCTTCGAGAGGTCGATTGCGAACGCGCCCCAGAGCGCGACGGCGAGGACGACGAAGACTGCGGCGATCGCGGAGTTGAACCACGGATTGCCCTGGATTGCGCCGAAGGAAAGTCCGAAGAGCGAGGCGAGGACTCCCAGAAGCCCGTAGGCGAGCATCATGCCGAGTCCGTACAGTGCACCGCGCTTCGCGGAGCGTCCGATGACCATCAGGTTCACGGGCGCCATCGGAAGGACGCACGGCGTCAAGTTCATGAGGAATCCCCCGGCGAGCGCGAGGAGAAGGACCAGCCACAACGACCTGCCGACGAGAGACTCGGGCTCGCGTCCGTCGAGAAACGCAATGAGCTCGCCGGGCGAGAGGTATCCCTGGATCAGGCGCGACGACGATGGTGCGGGCGCGGGGGCGGGCGCCGGCGTCTCTGCGGCGGGAGGCCGGGTTTCGGACGCGGGGACGGGCCCCATGTCCATGCAGAGTCCGTCGTCGGTGCAGACCCAGATGTGTCCGTTGACGATGTTCGTCTCGTTCGCCGCGGCGGTGAAAGATCCGCAGGCCGAAAACATCGCGACGCATGCGGCGGACAGCAATCCGTGAACCAGACACCTCATTTCGCACCTCCTCTGAGAAATGTCACGACCTCGTTGAAGAAATCCTCCGGCGTCGATGCGCCGCTCGTGACGCCGAGGCGCCGCACGTCCGAGAAATCGATTGCGCGGACCTCCTCGATGGCAGCCGCGCGGAAGACGCGCGGAGTCCGCGCGACTTCGCACAGCCTGCGGGTGTTCGAGGAGTTCGCGCTGCCCAGCACCAGGAGCGCATCGCCGTCGAATGCCCTTGCCGCATCCTGGCGCTCCTTGGTCGCGCGGCATGTTTCGGCCGTAGTTTCGACTGCATGGCGCCTCCCGAGCTCCTCGACTATCGACCGGACGTCGTCCGAATTCATCGTCGTCTGGGACACTACGCCGATTCTGCCCCATCCGTCAAGCGGCGGAGTCGAACAGTCGTCCGGGCTGGATACGACCGCTGCGGAACCTGCGACATCCTCGATCTCTCCGAGAATGCCGCGCACCTCGGCATGAGCCGCATGTCCGATGACCACGACGGGAAGTCCCCTGGAGGCGAAAGAACGCGCCGCGGTATGGACGCGCGTGACAAACGGACATGTGGCATCCACCACCCTGAGTCGCCGCATCGCGGCCTCGCGGCGGACGGCGGGGCCGACTCCGTGGGCGGAGAAAAGGACCGTCAAGCCCTCGGGGACGCCGGAGAGTGAATCGGTGAAGACCATGCCCCTGTCGCGGAGTGCGCCGACGACGATTTCGTTGTGTACGATTTCGTGGAGGCAGTAGACCGGGACTGCAGGATTGCGCGAAGGATCCCCGAGAAGCGAAAGGGCCTTCCTCAGCGCGCCGGTGACGCCAGCGCAGAATCCGTGCGGATTCAGGATGACGACTTCGCCTGGTCCCATAGGGCGTCCATTTCCTCCAGGGACATGTCCTTGAGGGACTTCGACCGGGCCTTGGCACCGGCCTCGACGGTCCGGAACCGGCGCGAAAACTTCGAAGTGGAGAGTTCGACGGCGCTTTCCGCGTCCACCTTCAGGTGGCGCGCAAGGTTCGCGACGGAAAAGAGCAGGTCTCCGAGCTCCTCCTTGACGCGGCCGGAGTCCGCGGGATCATCGCTCTTCCGCCTGGCGACCTCGGACTCGAGCTCGGCGAGTTCCTCGCGGATCTTCGCGAGAGGACCGTCCGCGTCTTTCCAGTCGAATCCGACGCGCGCGGCCTTTTCCTGCGTGCGCTGCGCCTTGAGGAGTCCGGGGAGCGTGCCCGGTACGCCGTCGAGCGCCGAATGGCGCGACTCCTTCCTGTGCTCGAGCTGCTTGATCTGCTCCCAGTTCCTGAGGACCGTCGCCGGATCGTCCGCCTTGACGTCGCCGAAGACGTGCGGATGGCGATGGACGAGCTTGTCGGAGATCGCATTCGCGACGTCGTCGAACGAGAACGCGCCGGCCTGTTCGGCCATCACGCTCTGGAACATCACCTGGAGAAGGACGTCGCCGAGCTCTTCGATGTAGTTTTCCCTGTCCTCGGGGCGATCCATCGCCGCGAGGAGCTCGTAGGTCTCCTCCAGGAGACAGGGCTTCAGAGATTCAAGCGTCTGCACCCGGTCCCACGGACACCCCTTCTCGGGGTCCCTAAGCCGGACCATTATCGAATGCAGGCGCTCGATTCCCGTCATCGCCTACTTGACCTTGAGCATGTCGAGGATCTTCTGCGCGACTGAGGCGTCGAGCTTGTCGACGACGTAGTCCGCGCCGCCGAAGTCCTGGTAGGCGACGTGGTCGTTTATGACGGCGATGGAGCCCATCCCGGCGAGGAGCGCGCTCTTGACGCCGTAGCCGGAACCGGTCACCGCGACGGTGAGGAAGTTCCTGAGCTTGTTGGAGATCGACGCTCGCTTCCAGGCATCCCACTTGACGCTGCCGTACGTGACGGATGTCTCCTGGTGGAGGACTACAGCGTCGGAGAGGAGTCCCTCGAACGCGGGCTTGACCGCCTCGATATCGGCGCGGGTCGCGATGACGACCTTGAGCCCCTTGTCGACGAGCGCCTTGACAAACGCCTTGAATCCAGGCGTGACGGCCTTCGGAATCGCCGTGCCGAGCGCGGCGCGGAAGGCGTCGGTTATGTCCTTCGCGGCCTTCTGGGCCGTCTTCTTCGTCTTGACCGCGGCGAAATACTCGGCGAGCGCGCCCTGGAGGTTGCCGCCCGCGAGGTAGCGCGCCTCGGCGACCGCGTCGAACGGGATGTCCCCGTCCTTGAATATCTTCTCCGTCGTCCTGTAGAGGAGCTCGGCCCCGTTCATCGCCGCGAAGTCGAACTCCACGACGACGCCCTTCTTCATTGCTGTCTCTTCGGCCATTTCGGTGATTCCTTTCTTACGCCTTCACTGTGCGCTTCTTGCGGGGATAGGGCTGGCCGATCTCAGCAAGCATCTTGCGGAAGGAGCCCTTGCGGACGTTGAACGGCTTGCCGCCCCTGATCCTCGGGAACTCGCACGCGCGGATTTCCGCGGCCTTGTCCTCGTCCGGACCGATGACGCCCGACTCGCCCTTGATGGCGCACTCGACGGCCTTCTTCGCGCACTTCTCGATGAGCTTGAGGTCCTTCTTGTTCGGCGCCGCCGCACGGGCGAAGTAGCCGGACTTGAAGACCTGGACCTTCTCGGCGTGGAGGAGCTCGCCGAGGCGCTTGCCGACGTACTGGCCGACGTTGACCTTGTCGAGCCGCGGATGTCCGAACGCGTCGACGGGGACGTCCTCGCCGCGGGCCTTCATCTCCTTGATGATGTCCGCGACTCCCGCGCCCTCGCTGACGAAGACGTTGACCGAGTCGTACTTGTCCATGATCGGCATGAGGCGCCTGGCCTCGGCCTTGAAGTCGATCTTGGCCTCGGGGACGTACACGGCGTGGACGTCCTGGCGCTCGCGCGTGAGCATGAACCCGGGGAGGAAGCGCGTCTTGTCGAGCATCTTGCGGTAGCACTGCGCGGTCTTGTAGGTGAGCCATCCGCAGTTGCGGCCCATGACCTCGTGGATGGTGAGGGCGCGCGGATTCGCGCTGTTCTCCTTGACGACGTTCATGAAGAACTTCGCACCCTCCTCGGCCGCCGTCCAGGCGCCGAGGGACTGCTTGATCGGATAGACGTCGTTGTCGATCGTCTTGGGGAGTCCGACGACGATGAGCGGATAGTCGTTCTTCGCAAGGTACGCGGCCAGGTCCGCGGCGGTCGTGTTGGTGTCGTCGCCGCCGATGGTGTGGAGGACGTCGACGCCGTCGTTGACGAGCTGGTCGGCCGCGACCTTGAGCGGGTCCTCGCCGGGCTTGACAAGTCCGCGCTTGACGCAGTCCTTGACGTTCGTGAGCTTGACGCGGCTGTTGCCGATGGGGCTGCCGCCGTGCCTGGTGAGGACGAGCGCGTTCTTGCGCACCTCGTCGGTGACTTCGATGGAATCGCCCTTGAGGAGTCCCATGTAGCCGTTGACATAGCCGATCATCTTGACGTTCGGCGCGACACGGTTGTACTCGTCGATCAGGAACCCTATCGAGGAACTGAGGCACGGAGCGAGTCCGCCAGCCGTCAGAAACGCAACTTTCTTTACTTCTTTCATCTTTTCTTCTGCCTTTCTTCAAATGGACTTCATTACGTTGACCATCTCGACCGCGCTCTGCATGGCCGAGAATCCCTTGTTGCCCTGCTTCGTGCCGCAGCGCTCGACAGCCTGCTCGAGGTTCTCCGCCGCGACGACGCCGTCAAGGACGGGAACGCCGGTCTTGAGGGAGATCTTCGAGAACGCCTCGCTCGTCGTCGAGTTGATGAGCCCGGCATGCTGGGTCGCGCCCTGCACGACCGCACCGAGGCACACGACGGCGTCCGCGCCGCCCGCCGCGAGCTTCGCCGCGACGACCGGCAGCTCGTATGCGCCGGGGACCCTTACGAGCGTCACGTCCTTGTCCTTGCCGCCGAGGCGCGTGAATGCATCGAGCGCTCCCTTGACGAGCTGCTCCACCAGGAAGCTGTTGAACCTGCTCGCGACAATGGCGACCTTCATGCCCGTTGCCGTAAGCGCACCATTTATCTCTTTCATGATGTTATTCTTTCCTATCTTGGACAAAACGCGGGAAATTATATCAATTTTATGTGCTTTATGTCAAATGACTACTTCTGCCGCCAGGTGCCGGAGTCATCCTTGTACCAGGTGCCGGGGGAGAGCTTCTCGCGAATCTGGCGGGCGCGACGGCGCTGGACGGCCTCGAGGCTCGCACCGCTCGAACTGGCGACGTCCTGGAAACGACGAAGGCGGCGCTGGTTCTCCTCGGCGATGGAGATGCGGTCGTCTTCGGACGCGCCCTCGCGCGCCTCGAGCATGGCGAGTTCGGTAAATCCGGCCGCCTTGCGGTCGACAAGGTCCTTCGCGACCTTGAAGTCCCCGTTCGGCCTGCGGGCGTTTTCGTCCGCGAACACCCTGTCAAGCTCCTTGTCCACCTTGAGATTCACGTCCATGGTGATGTGGATGGGCTTGATTTCGCTTTCCGTCTTGACGTTGATGCAGCCGGCGGCGAGCACGAGGACGGCGGGGAATATCAGGGCTGTGGATTTCATTGTTTTCTACTCCTTAGGTTTGCGGTCCTGAGACCGAAGTTGAAAAGCTGTTCTATGGCTCCGTGAAACGTCACCTCGAAGGACACCGGCACGGTGGTCTTTCCGCTGGTGGCGCTTCCTTCGATTTTCACGTTGAGCGCGAGGTTGTGCCTGTCCTCCCGGATGAGGCGAAGCTTGAGCGCGGAGTAGTCGAGCGCCTTGAGTGCCTTGGAAAGGTTCCTGCATTCGGCCTCCGTGACGCCGGCGGCCCTGAGGTTGTCGACGATGACCGCCGGATCGTCCAGTTGAAGCCGTCCTGTCTCGCCCGGGGTGGAGTAGAGGAAGGTGTCGCGCAGGCGGATGCTGGTCCCCCCGTCGCGGATTGAGAACGGGAGCTTCCCATGCACCCTTCCCGTGGCCGTGCCGCGAAAGCCCGGCACCATCGACAACACCTGCCCCGCGTCCAGGTCGTCTACAATCAGCGTGAGGCCGGTGTCGAGCGTCTCGGGATCGAGTGCGAGCGAATACACCCTTGCGGATCCGCCGCAAAGACGCGCCCCCGCCTCGGTGACGAGGAAGCCGGTCGGATCCTTGCGGACCTGCGCGTACAGGTTGGATGCGGCGAAGATGTAGAACTCCAGGGATCTTGCACGGACATTGAGCGGGGCAACGTCAAAATGATCGGCAATGCCGGACGCCGCGAGATCCAGCTTCAGTCCGTCGAGTGCAAGCGGCCTGCCGCCGAGCTCCCCGCCCAGCGATACGCTGCGGACCGGCACCGTGACGTTCCAGACGGGGACGGGCACCTTCTCGGTCTTGCGCACCGCGGCGTCCAGCGCGACCGAGCCCCCGAACACGAGATTGGAGACCGTCCCGCCGACAAGCCGGGAAACGACCGCACCAAGCACGGGGTCCGTCTCGTCGAAGGCCGCCTCGTCCATTCCGAGACGGGCGGACCATTCCCCACCTTCCGTGCCGAAGTCCGCCCTGAAGACGTAGTCCGGACGGACGGTTCCTGCGGCGCGCTCCATCAGGGAGATGGTGAAGTCGCCGGTCGCGGCCGGAGACAGGAGCTTCTTGACGTCGACGACGCCGTCCGCGAACGCAGGCCAGTCCAGTATCCTTCCGGAGAATCCTGCATCCATCCCGCTCCGCCCGGACCGCGCATCGCCGTCGAGAAAGACCTTGTCGAGGACAATCGTCCTGTCCTCAACGAGATTTGTCGCCGCTCCCGTCAGGTACTTCGAGGCGTCCATGCGAAGTCCGCGAATCTCCAACCGCGAGACGCGACGCTCCTTCAGGATCTGGAAGTACCCGAACTTAACGTCCACCGACTCGCAGGATAGTCCGAGTCCGGGATCGTTGAGCCGGGAGAGCGCAATCTTCTCGACTATGCACCGCCCTATGAACGACGGGCAGAAGACGAGCCAGAGCAGCAGGATGGAGGCGACGCTCCACCACCAGATCTTCCTTCCGCAGCTCTTCTTTCGCCCTTCCATCGGTGACTATCCGAGAAACCGGCCGGTTACGGACGCCCTGCATGCGCGAATCTTCCCGACAGGACCTTCGCAGACGAGACGGCCGCCGCCGTCGCCGCCATTGGGCCCGAGGTCTATGATCCAGTCCGCGCTGCGGATTACGTCGAGGTTGTGCTCGATGACCACTATGGTGTTGCCCTGGTCGCGCAGTCCCGACAGAATCTTCATGAGCTTCGCGACGTCGTCGAAGTGAAGACCCGTCGTCGGCTCGTCCAGAAGGTAAAGGGTCCTTCCCGTCGACCGCTTCGAAAGCTCGGTCGCGAGCTTGATGCGCTGGGCCTCTCCGCCGGAGAGCGTCGTCGCGGACTGTCCGAGCGCGACGTAGCCGAGACCGACGTCCTTCAACACTCCGATCTTGCGCGCGAGGGACGGGACCTTCGCGAAGAACTCGCTCGCCTCGTCCACGGTCATCTCCAGCACGTCCGAAATTGTCTTCCCTCCGTACTTCACCTCGAGCGTCTCCGCGTTGAAGCGCCTGCCGCCGCACTGCTCGCAGGTGACGTAGACGTCCGGGAGAAAGCTCATCTCGAGCTTCCTCAGTCCATCGCCGCCGCACACCTCGCACCTGCCGCCCTTCACGTTGAACGAAAAGCGCCCGGCGCCGTACCCGCGCGCCCTGGCGGCCTCGGTCATCGCGAAGAGCTGGCGTATCTCGGAGAAGAAGCCGACGTAAGTCGCCGGATTCGAACGCGGAGTACGGCCGATCGGACTCTGATCTATCTCGATCACCTTGTCGAAGTTCTCCACGCCGGAGAGCTTCGTGTATCTGCCTGGCTGCTCCTTCGATCCATGGAAGTGCTTCATCAGCGCGCGCTTCAGCGTCTCGTCTACGAGCGTCGACTTTCCGGATCCCGAGACTCCCGTGACGACGGTGAAGGATCCGACCGGAATATGGACGGTGATGTTCTTGAGGTTGTGCTCGCGGCAGCCCGAGAGCGTGAGGAAGGTGGCTGGCGGCCGGCGGCTGGCGGCTGGTGGGCTGCCGACGTGTTTTCTGCCCGTAAGGTAGTCGGCGGTAAGGCTCTTCGCCTTGAGGAGTCCCTTGTACGGACCCTGGTACATGAGCCTGCCGCCCTCGCGTCCCGCACCGGGCCCCAGGTCGACTATCCAGTCCGCGGACTTCATCATCTCCGCGTCGTGCTCGACGACGACTACCGTGTTGCCGCGGTCGCGCAGCTCCCTGAGCGTCGAGATGAGCCGCTCGTTGTCGC
This sequence comes from Kiritimatiellia bacterium, assembly GCA_017418445.1. GTDB lineage: Bacteria > Verrucomicrobiota > Kiritimatiellia > RFP12 > UBA1067 > UBA1067. The sequence continues at coordinate 12,579 of JAFONM010000042.1, read as the reverse complement.
GTGGATGGAGTCCGATCGTCGGTTCGTCGAGGACGTAGAGGACGCCCGTCAGGCCGGACCCTATCTGCGTCGCGAGGCGTATCCTCTGCATCTCGCCGCCCGAAAGCGTCGCCGAGGCGCGGTCGAGTGTAAGGTAGTCCAGTCCGACATCGATGAGGAAGCGAAGTCGCTTCGTGATCTCGCCCAGTATGTCGCGCAGTCCGGAGAGATTGGGGTCGAGCAGAGCCGAATCGGGTCGGGCAGGGTCGGGTTTAGCCCGGCCAGGCGACCTGTCCTGGAGTCCGGTGAAGAACCTGAGCGATTCCGTGACGGGCATCGACATTATCTCGGGGAGGGTCCTGCCGGCGATAGTCGCCGCGGCGGATTCGGGGCGAAGGCGCGAACCGTGGCAGTCCGGGCAGACGCGGAAATTCTGGTACGCCTCGTACTTCGCGCGCACCTCGTCGTCCTCCGTCTCCTCCATCTTGTACTTCATGTTCGCGAGGATTCCCTCGAACGGCCGCTGGTCGCGGCGCCAGCTGAGGTAGAGGTCCTCCTTGAAGCCGTGCATCAGCCCCCTGCGGAACGCGGCAGGGAGCTTGTTGTACGGCGTCGAGAGCTTCACTCCGTTCTGTCGCGCGATCTGCGAAAGAAGCTCCTTGTGGTAGAGTATCGCCATCTGTCCGCCGATGCGGCGCCAGGGATGGATCGCCTGTTCGAGCGGAAGCGTCTTGTCGGGAACGACGAGGTCCTCGTCGAAGAAGTACAGCTGCCCGAGTCCGCCGCACGTCGGGCACGCGCCAAACGGCGAGTTGAACGAGAAGGACCGCGGCTTGAGCTCGCCGAAGGAAACGCCGCAGTCCGGACATGCGTTGAGCTCGGAGAAGATCTGCGTCTTCGGCGCCCTGCCGTCCGAATCAGGGAACTCGACCTCGAGGATTCCGTGTCCGGTCTTGAGGGCGAGCTCCACCGAGTCCGTGAGGCGCGTCCTGTCGCACGGCAGGACGAGCCTGTCCACGACGACGTCGATCGAGTGGGACTTCTTCCTGTCGAGCGCCGGAGCCTCGTCGATCGGGCAGGTCGTTCCGTCAATCCTTACACGCGCAAATCCGTTCCGCTTCAACGCGGCGATCGTCTCCTCGTGACGACCCTTCTTGCCCTTCACGACTGGCGCGTAGAGGATGGCCTTGCGTTTCGCGTCTCCGCCGCAAAGCAGCACGTCGACGATCTCCTCGGCGGACTGGCGGCGCACGGGCTTGCCGCAGTGCGGACAATGCGCAGTGGCGGCCGAGCCCCAGAGGATTCGCAGATAGTCGTGGATCTCGGTGACGGTGGCGACGATCGAGCGCGGATTCCCGCTCGTCGTGTGCTGCTCGATGGATATCGCGGGGGAGAGACCCTCTATCTTTTCGACGTCCGGCTTCGCGAGGCGGTCCAGGAACTGGCGGGCATACGCGCTGAGGCTCTCGACGTAGCGGCGCTGTCCCTCGGCGTAGAGCGTGTCGAACGCGAGCGAGGACTTGCCGGAACCCGAGAGTCCCGTGACGACTGTCAGCGAGTTTCTCGGGATCCGGACATCGATGCCGCGCAGATTGTGCATCCGCGCATTGGTGATGACTATGTCCTGCATCATGTAAGGTCCTTCGCGGATCACTCTATCCGCAGCATGCCCGCGCGTTCGTCGATACCGCCCTTGACCGGCGCGAAATAGAACGGCACTCCGCCGACGAACGCCTCGTAGCCGTCTTCCGCCGGAGTCGCGGGCAGTACGACGGTCGAGCACGTGGCGGAGGCCTTGCCCTTGACGAGAGTCGCAGTCGCGACGCCGCTGACGGCAATCTTCATCTTGAGCGTCTCGTCGGCGGCGAGTCCGAGCGCGGCGCCCGTCTCGCTCGATCCCCTGAAGGTCATGGCGACGTACTGCTTCTTCGAGGAAGTGTAGAAGAGCTTTCTGCCGATAGCCTTGTACTTCGAGTTCGCGGTCCAGAGATATTCTTCTGCGCCGAACCCGGCGTCGCCCTCGTTCTCGCATGCGACGACTGCTCCGCGGACGGTTTCGCCGAGGTCGCTCTCCTGGACGCGCAGCGTCATGAAGCGAACGGATGTTCCCGTCTTCTTCACCGACTTGCCCTTGGAATTCCTGACATAATACGTATACGTCGCCTTGGCGAGAAGGTTCGTGGCCTCGTAGCAGTCGCCGGTGCAGCCGGTGAAGCAGGTCGCGCTCAGCGTCCAGTTCGTTCCGGCGAAGCGGCAGCTTCCGGATATCTTTCCGGACGAGGCGACGGAGACCCTGGCGAGTCCGTTCGTCGCGACGATCTGGTCGAACGACACGAAGTCGTCAATGGATTCGACATCGTCGCCGAGCGCGCCCGCGATTCCGTTGTACGATCCGACGGCCCACGCGGGGAGTCCCTCGAACTCGAGCGCCATGCGCTGGACAGCGGAGCGTCCGTTCAATGTCGCCTTGACGGTGACGAGATACGTGCCTGCGGCGGTCGCCCGTCCGGCGAAGCCCCACGTCCCGTCGGCGAGACGCACGAGCTTGACCGTCGAAGGGAGTCCGGACGCCGTCAGCGTGGCGTTCGAAGTCGCAGCGAAGGCAAGGAGGTCGTATTGCCTCACTCCGGCCTTTGCGCTCATAGTTACGCCGCCGTTGGTGTTGAAGTCCAGCGAAGGCACCGTCGGCGACGGCTCGACGACCCAGAGGACGGTCCGCGCGACGGTTCCCTTCTTGAAAGTCAGGGCGAACGTTCCGGCCTTCGTCGGCATGCCGTAGATGCTTGCCGCGTATTTGCCCGTCTTCTTCTTCGCGTTCGTGTAGGCGTACTTCACGCCGAGCCCGGCGGGCAGTCCCGAAATCGCCGTGACTTTTCCGCCTGCGGACGCGACATCGTCCGCCAGCGTCCATGTCGCGAACGGCTCGTACGCGGTGAGCGTCCTGTTCTCGAGCCCGGGGAACCTGTCTGCGTAGACGTCCCTGGGCGTCACGAGGACGCGGTACCTCCTGGTTACGTAGAATCCGGCGGAGTTCTTCTTCTTCGCAGTGATCGTGAAGAGTCCTGCAGCCTTCATGGTTCCGTAGACGGAGAAGGCCGGGTACCTGCCGAGCGACTTCTTCTTGGAATTCCTGTATATGGCCTTCGGGGTGTACTTGAGCCCCGTGGGGAGCCCGGAGACCGTCCATCCGCTCCCGACCCCTGCGAGCCAGTTCGTTCCGTCGAATTTCGCACCGACCATCCAGGTGCCGAGATCCTGCCCGAGGTCCGCGACTTCCTGCGCCGCGACGTTGAACTCGACCGGATGCCAGGTCGTGCCCGAGGAGTCCTTCACCGCTATGTACATCGGAAGCCGCATCGCATCCACGGCGGACGTGGGAACGCCCCTGACGAAATAGTCGTACCCGACGACCTTCTTCTTGTTCCTGCCCGTTCCGTAGACCTTGGACTTCACGAGCTTGAGTCCGGCCGGAAGACCCTTCACGGAGACCGACGTGGTCGTCGGAACCGTGTTCGTGAGCGGGACCCCCAGCTGCGGCAGGGTCCAGCTGCAGTAGTCGCCGACCGTGGCGAGCGGTCCGTCGTATTCGCTCGCGTCCTTCGCGATCGTGAGCTGCGCGGACAGATTGCTGACTGCGGCATGATATCCCGCCATGAACGAGAATACAGCCGTCACGTCGAATTCGCCAGGCCCCGTCACGCCGGCGACCTCTTCTCCGTCGTACAGATAGGTTACGCCCGCCACGCCTTCGGGAAGCGAACCCGAGACCGCAAGCGACTTGATCTTTCCGTCGTAGATGTACGCCGCGTCCTCAAGCGACAGGCCGGACATGTCGCACTCGACAGTGACGATTTCGAAATCGACCGAAACGGATCCGGTGCAGCTGCCGATGCCCGTCATCGTCGCGGTCGCAGTGCCTGCGTCGACGTTGTTCGAATACGCGACCTCGTAGTCCGTCCCCTCGACAAGCACGTTTCCGTTTATCGTCAACGACGGTTCCGGCTCTATCTCGGAACCGGTCCACAGCCACTCGTTCGTGGCAAGGGCCGCCTCGGCAGAGGCTATGTCCAGCGGCGTCACGGTCAGGCGAATCGCGTGCCTGAACATTTCCGAATCCGAGACCTCGACCTGGTACCAGACGTCGGTTGTACCGGCGTCGGTCAGCCCGACCGGCGCGCTGGACCAGGGACCCGATTCCGAATACGAGAACTGGACCTTGCGCGTAGGGCTGTAGGGCGCGAACGCGTCCCGGATCGCCATGGGGTCGGGAACGAGCGCCTCGGTGTCGTAGACCTTGCTGGTGTCGAAGTACGATATCGCGCCGGCCGGGAGGTCTCCCTCGACGGGCTCGACTCCGGCATCGGGATCGAAGAGCGCGATCAGGCGCATCGTCGCGGAAAGCGAGGACGGATCGATCGGGACGTAGTTCGCCTCGTCGACCAGGAACGTGGCCGTGACGGTGTACTCGCCCGCCGCGGTCTTTTCGTTCCCTTCGTAGACGACGTTGGTGACGGCGGCAGGCAGCTCGCCGTCGACGCGGATTCCGTACGCATACCCGTTGGTCGCGACGAACACCGCGTCGGAGAACGTCACGCCGGACATGTCGACGCCGCCCCTGGCGATAGACCAGGCGACGTTCGTCGTCGCGGCTGTCGAGCCGTCCGGCCAGTGGCTGCCCGGGACGAGCCTCAGCGTCGCGACGTGCTCGCCGGCGTCAGCGGCGACGTTTCCTTCCTCCACTTCGCATCCGGCGATCGCGACGACGCCCGTCTGCATCGTACTGTCGCACGAAAGCCCTTCGAATGCATGGAAGTATGCGATCGAATTCGGAACCGAGATCGACCAGACGACATTCGTCGTCGAATTGGTGGATCCATCGGGCCAGCAGCGCCCATCGCCAAGTCGCAGAGTCACGGAATACTTGCCGGGGTCGGTCGCCTCGTTTCCGGCCTCCGACTCGAGTTCGCAGCCGATCGTCTCCACGACGCCCACGTGTGGTTCTCCGTCGTAGGACGCGTTCCGAACGACGAACATCGCATTGCTCAGCACGACGGACTCTCCGCCCGAACCGCCTTCATCCCAACGTATTCCGTCGATGCGGCTATCGGCGGCCGAGGCCGTCCACCTGACGCTGATCTTGCCGGCAATGGATATGTTCGTCGTTACCGCGACGGGCTGCGGAATATCCTCGTTGTCGACAGTCGTGACGCAGTCCACCTTGGTCGTCTTCGCCGGATTTCCGCCGGTGAAGAAGACCGTCAGCGTGTCGCCTTTCGCCGCGCCCACGTAGGTGAAGCCGCAAACTCCGGGCCCCGTCACGGAGGCGGTCAGCTGCGCGCCGTTCGTCGTGCAGAAGATCCCATTCGTGACTTCGCCCAAACCGGAATCGTAGGTCGACACGGTCCAGTCGCTTCCCGTCAGCGCAATGTTCGAATGCGCGGCCCTGGACAGATCGTTCGTGCCGTCGCCGCCCTCTTCTTCGGCGGACTCCGCCCAGACCGCGTGGAGGACGCACCACTCGGCATCGGCGGAGGATGCGACATCGGCGATGGCATCTACGGTAGCGGCGTCCGCGAGGTCGTTCGTCGCGGCGTCCGCGGTCTTGGCCCAGCCGAGAAAATCGTATCCGCTCCTCCCGAATCCGCAGGAGGGAAGCGTCGTCGAATATCCCTCCGTGAGCGTCACGGACTCGGTGACGCCGGTTCCTCCGTTCGCGTCGAACCAAATGGCGCATGTCGCGGACGCCTCGGAGCCGCCTGCACCCTGCCAGACGGCGTAGAGGACGAGAGGTCCGGGTCCCACATCCGTCATCTCGGCGCAATCATCATATTCGGGCTCCGTGGCCGTGGACGACGTCGCCCAGCCCAGGAACGGGGATGTGCCGGTGAATGTGCTGTCGGTCAGGACGAACGATGCGGGATTGTCCGGAGTCTGAGGCTCCATCTCGCCGATCCCCCCGTTTGCGAGGAAGTATACAGTCGTCTTTTCGGGTCCGGCCGCGGACGCCGAAGACGCCGCCTCGTGGGTGTTGAGGGAATCCGTGTCGACAGAGAAGTTCGCCCAGTAGACGGCGTTCGATTCGCATGTAACCATCCGACTCAGGTTCGTCACGCCATCGGACCACCCGTCGAACCTGCATCCGTCGGCCGGCAAAGCGTCTAAGTAGAGCGCTTCCCCGTAATCGAGCAAATAGTCGCCGGCCTCGTTGACCGTGCCGTACCGCGGATTGGACGAACCGACGGATACGGTGAACTTTTCCAGCTCCCACTGCGCGTACAGGTTGGTTATGGAAATGTTCGTAACTTCCTGACCGTTCGTGACAAGAATGCCGCCGGCCTTGGCGCTTCTCCATCCGGCGAACGTGTAATTCTCGCGAACGGGAGCGGGGAGCTCGTACCTGTCGCCGACTCCCACGGAAAGCGAAGTCGGCTCGAAGGATTCGGTCGCCCCGTTGCCGTCAAGCGAGACGGTGACGATGATCCTGTCCCAGACCGCGAACAGATTGACGCCGTTCGTCGTCGCGGCGAAATCGGCTCCCGTCGCCGTCTGCCTGTTCGTGAACGCCACCTCGGTCGTGTTTGAGACGGGCGACCATCCGAGGAAATCGTAGCCGTATCTCGTCCACGGGTTTTCCATGACCGTTACGACGTTCGTGTATATGAAGAAATCGACATCCTGCATCGAGACCGTCGTCCCGTCGTTCTTCCAGTAGCGCAGCTGGTACTTCAGCCACGAGAAGGCGGGGGCGAGGGCCATGTAGTCGTCCATTCCGGAAAGTCCGCCGTTCTGCGGAATCGAAACTGAACTTCCGGTCATCGAATAAGCGAGATTCGTGTAGACTCGCGCGTCGGAAAGCTGCGCGGGGACGTTCTGCGGATTGTTGCCTTCCATGCGCACGAGCATCCACTCGTCGAGCGCGTATCCCGTGTAGACCAGGGTGTTCGTGAAGACGAGCGGCTCCGACGACGAGTCGTCGCGCCCGAACGTCCCGACCGGGGAGACGACCCTCTGCGCGGGGTCGGTGATCGCGCAAAGCGCGCCGTTCGTGTAGCACAGCTGCGGGAACTGCAATACATTGGCCTCGCTGCCCGTGTAGACACGCGACGTGATGTTCGCCGCGGCGACGGACGCCATCATTGCCAATGAGACGGCGACAACCGATTTCTTCATGGCCCCCCCCTTGATTTATCAGACCTTGTTCAGGTTCAACGCAAGCAGGAACTCCGGATTGGACTTCGTCTTCTTGAGCGAATTGAGGACGCTCTTCATGGCGCTCTCGGGTCCGGCCGGCGCGAGGACGCGCCTCATAGACCACGTCTTCTCCAGCTCAAGCGGCTCGAGGAGAAGGTCCTCCTTGCGCGTACCGGACTTCTCGATGTCGATCGCAGGATATATGCGCTTGTCCGCAAGCGAACGGTCGAGGACGATCTCCATGTTGCCCGTTCCCTTGAACTCCTCGAAGATCACCTCGTCCATTCTCGAGCCGGTGTCGATGAGCGATGTCGCGATGATCGTGAGCGAGCCGCCGCCCTCGATGTTGCGCGCGGCGCCGAAGAAACGCTTCGGACGATGCAGCGCGAGTGCGTCGACGCCGCCCGTCAGGATCTTGCCGGAGTGCGGCTGGACCGTGTTGTATGCGCGGGCCATGCGGGTGATGGAATCAAGGAGAATTATCACGTCGCGTCCGTTCTCGACCTGGCGTTTCGCCATCTCGATCACCATCTCGGCGACGGCCACGTGGTGCTGCGGCTCCTCGTCGAAGGTGGACGAGAGGACCATCGCCTTCGTGTTGCGCTGCATGTCGGTGACTTCCTCGGGGCGCTCGTCGATAAGGAGCACTATGAGCATGGCCTCGGGGTAGTTCGCCGTTATCGCGTTCGCCATCTTCTGGAGAAGGACGGTCTTGCCGACGCGAGGCGGCGCGTTTATGAGTCCGCGCTGGCCGAATCCGATCGGGGTGAAGAGGTCTATTACGCGCATCGAGTACTCCTCGGGCTTCGTCTCGAGGACGATGCGGCGAGTCGGGAACGTCGGAACGAGGTTCTCGAAGTGGACGACGCGCGCGGCGACGGAGGGCTCCTTGCCGTTCACGGTCTGGACGTTGCCGAGGCAGAAGAACCTGTCGCGGTCGCGGGGGTCGCGTATCGGACCCTCGATGATGTCGCCCGTCCTGAGCGCATGGCGGCGGATCTGCTGCTGCGTCACGAACACGTCCTCGGGATAGGCGAGGAAGTTGTTCTTCGCCGAACGAAGGAACCCGTGTCCCTCGCGCACGATTTCGAGACAGCCCGATGCGAGCACCGCGCCGCCGTGGGCGAGATAGGTCCTGATCGCCGCGAAGATGAGCTCGTGCTTCCTGTAGGTGCCGAGCTCCTCGGGGTCCGCCCCGGGCATCATCTTCTCCACGATGGCCTCCGCCCTCCACGTCTGTATGTCGGAGAGGTGGTATTCGGGGAGATCGGGATTGCGGTTCGGATTCGCAGACGTCTCTGCCTGCGCCGGAGCCGGCTCCGTCGGGAGCGGAGCGTTCAGGAGCGGATTCACGGACTCCTGTCCGTTCGCCCCGCGAATCGGAGAGAGGTTCTCCTTCTTCTGCCGGTGCTGCGGACGCGGGAATTTCTTGAACTGGCGCTTGGGCTGGTGGCCGCCGGAATCGGCTCCGGACTGGCGACTGGCGCCGTCGCCCGCGGGAGGCAGCCCCCCGTTGGCGGCTGACTGTGCGCCGTCGTTCCTCTGGCCCATGCTCTTGGCAAACACGTCGAATTCATCCGACATTTCTCACTACCTCCTTGATCCAGGCGACGAACTTCGCCGCCTCCTTCCTGAGGTCGGCGGCGGAACCGTCGTTCCTTATCACGTACTGGGATTTTTCCGCCTTCTCCTCGACCGGCATCTGAGCAGCCAGCCTGGATTCGGCCTCTTCTCGGGAGTACCCGCGCGCCGTCATCATCCGGGCGATCTGATTCTCCCTGGAAGAGACGACGCACGCTATTATATCATATTTTTTCTCCCAGTGCACCTCGAAGAGAAGCGGTATCACCGCCAAACGGAGGGTAGTGGCCGGTGGCTGGCGGGAGAACCAGTCTTCGATTCGGGCCTGGACGAGAGGGTGGATGCGAGCCTCGAGCTCCTTCCTTCTTGCCGAATCCGCAAAGACGATCTTCGCGAGACGACGGCGCTCTTCGTCCGGCACGAGTTCGTGCACTATGTCGTCGGCGTCCAGCGTCTCCACGCCGAGCTCGTTCAGAAAACGAGACAGGAGGGATTTGCCGCAGGCAATCCCTCCCGTCAACGCGATGCGCGGAGCTCTCACTGCTCTTCCGGCGAAGCGGGTGCAGGGCTCGCGGAGGGCCCTGCCTCCTCGTTGCCCCTGAGGTGCAGTTCGCGGCCGCGGGTGTCGACGAGTCGCGTCGTGACGAAGATCAGGAGGTTGCGCTTGTTCGTCCATTCGGAGTGGCTGCGGAAGAGCCTTCCGATGAACGGAATGTCTCCGAGGAACGGCACCTTGTCGTCCATCGCCTTGCGCTCCTCCGTGATGAGTCCGCCCATGACGATCGTCGCGCCGGGATAGACGGAAATCTTGGAGTTGACGCTGCGCACATGGAAAAACGGCTGTTCCATCGGGGCGTCGTAGTAGGTCATGTTCTCGGCACCGCTGGTGGTGAGGTTGTCGAGGGCCGTCGAGGCGGACGAGACGGCGGTCTCCGCGAACGCGGCCTTCATCGAGTCGGTGAGTCCGGTTCCGAGAGTCCCGAGAACGTCGGAGAGGCCCGTCAGGATGTCGCCGATGCCGTCGAAGCTCTCGAGGGACGAGGCATTGCCGGTGAAGGGAATCTTCATGCCGTAGTTCTTCCACGTAGGCTCGTCGACGACCTGCGTGTTGAGCTCGAGGTCGATGAGGTTGCCGTCGTCCGTCAAAGTCGGCGTGACGTCGAGGATGACGCCGACCTCGCGCATGGTGAACGACTGCGGCTCGACGACGGCCAGAATCGCCGACTGGCTGGATCCGCCGTTGTTGCCGCCGCCGGACGAGCTGGACTGGAGCTGGACGTCGTAGTCCGTCGGGTAGATGTACTCGGTCACGACCTTCATGACGGCTTCCTCGCCGGACTGCGTCAGGACCTTCGGGGCGGAGAGGAGGTCGGTGTCGCTCCTCTGCGAAAGCATGTGGAGGATGAGCGAGAGGTCAGCCGAACCCAGGAACGCGTTGATCTTCATGAACTGGTCGTTCACGGAGGCGCTTTCGCCGGAGATGTGGTTCGAAAGCGTGGAGAGATAGCGGTTGCCCTGGTTGAAGGTCGGGTTTCCGTCGGAGTCGTAGGTCGAATTCACGCCGACGCCGCGATGGCTGCGGTCGTAGCGGATCCAGTTCGCGCCGTGCGAATTGGCGTAGCGGGTGAGGGAGCCCGAGGTGGTCGTCGTGCGGCTGCCGCTCCAGCTTTCGGATCCGGTGGTGTTGAACTTGGTCCCTGTGTTGCCGCCGCCGGACCCGCTCGTGCCGATGCCGCCGTTCACGCCGAAACCGCTGTTGCCGCCGACGTTCCAGTTCTTCGAGCCGCCCGATCCCGCATAGGCGTAGGTGTCGTTCCCGTTGAAGGTCGTCGTCGTGTCGGGGCCCTTCCTCTCGCCGAACACGCCGGAGCGAAGGCCTAGCGCGCGGCTCACGTGGGAGCCGAGGTTGAGGGAGTAGTCGCTGTTGAGGATCCATTCGAAGCCGAGGGAGTTGAGATCCTCCTGGCAGACCTCGACGAAGCGCGTCTCTATCTCGATGAGCTTGGGATCCGCGTTCATCTCGGAAAGCGCCTGCTCGAGTTCGGCGAGGTTGTCGTACGTGTTGCGGACGCGGAGCTTGCCGATCGTCTTGATGTACATGATCGACGAACCCTCGGGCCACTTCACGCCGAGGAGCTCGAAGAACTCCTTCCAGTCGCGCTCCTGGTTCTCCTCGCCGTCGTTCTCCGCCGCGCGGGAGCCGCCGAATCCGCTCGCGCCCGCGGCGCGCATCTCCTTCATGTCGCTTGAGGCGGTGTTCATGCGCTCCATGAAGGAGGACAGCACAGGATAGCTGCGCGTCACCATCTCGTCGATGGACATGTTCTTGTGCATGACCATGACAATCGGACCCTTGACCTTGAACTTGTAGCCGACCTGCTCGCAGACGAGCTTGAGCGCCTCGTAGAGGGAAACGTCGCTGACCGTGAACAGCGGAATCTGGGGGACGCCGGGCTGCGCGGTGGGCACCTCCTCGTCAGGCGTATCCTCGGTGAATCCGCCCGACTCTTCAGCCGCCGCCGCGGAGCTGATCTGCTCGGGGAGGCGGAGAAGGAAGTTGAAGCCGCGCTGCTCGGCAGGCAGAGACGGATCGTCGAAGTCCTTGGACGCGGTGCGGAAGAATTCGACGGCGTCGATGATCGTGGCGGGCGGCTTGAAGGAGACGGCCGGGAGACGCATGTCCTTCATGCGCTGGAGGATCTTCTGCTCGACGGCGCGCTCGGGATCGCCGGAGCCCAACGGGACCTTGTTCGTATCGCGGGTCACCTCCTCGACCTCGCGGGCATCTACGGCGTACACGGGACGCCAGGCCTCGTCGACGTCGGCCATCATGCCCTCGCGGGTCGCCTCGCGCTCGGTCTTGAGAATCGTGTGGCGCTTCCTCTGGATCTGGTGCCTCAGGTCGATGGCCTCCCTGTTGTACTCGTCCGTCAGGAGCACGAGCTCCACCTCGTCAAGCGCGCGATCGAGATTGCGCTGCGCGAAAAACTGACGGGCGCGCTTGAGGTGCTGGTTGTTCTTCGCCCTGAGATCCTTGTACGCCTCGTCGTTGCGGAGGTGCTTGATTTCCGAAATATCCTTGGCGTTGGCATCGGGATCGCCCGCGGCCTTCCAGTCCTCGAACTGGCGACGGGCCTTCGGGTGGCGGCGGTTGATCGCCTTCTCGATCAGCTTGAACGCGCGTTCGCGGCGGCCGGTGGCGTACTCCTGGAGAGCGGCGCGATACAGTCCGTCGGCAATGCCCTGCATGCACTCCTTGCGTTCGGAGTCGGCCATCTTGTTCTCGCTCAGCAGCTTGATGGCGACATGGTAGTGCCTGGCCATCTCGAGGAACTCCTCGTTCTCGAAGCACTGGCGGGCGATCTGCATCTCCTTGTCCGCCTGCTCGTTGAACGCCTTGATACGAATCTTCTGGACGGCGTCGATCGCCGAAAGAAGCTCATTGCTTCCGCCGGACGCGGGAGGCTCTTCGTCCATAGCCGGGGGTATTTCGTCCGTAGCGGGAGGCTCTTCGTCCGTAGCCGTAGCGGCAGGCTCAGGCTCTTCGGCCGTAGCCGCGGGCTCTTCCTCGGCCTCGGCGGCAGGCTCTTCTTCCGTACCGGCAGGCTCTTCGTCCGTAGCAGCAGGCTCTTCGGCCGCAGCCGCGGGCTCTTCGGCAGCCGCGGGCTCTTCGGCAGCAGCAGGCTCTTCCTCAGCCTCAGCAGCAGGCTCTTCGGCCGTAGCAGCAGGCTCTTCATCCGCGGCCGCGGGCTCTTCGGCAGCGGTGGCAGGCTCTTCTTTCTCAGCCGCAGGCTCTTCGTCCGCAGCAGGCTCCTCCTCAGCCTCAGC
>JAFONM010000041.1 GCA_017418445.1 Kiritimatiellia bacterium | reverse complement strand
GACACCTACATCCCCGAGCCCGTCCGCGAGCTTGACAAGCCGTTCCTCATGCCGATCGAGGACATCTTCTCGATCGAAGGCCGCGGCACGGTCGTCACCGGCCGCGTCGAGCGCGGTGTCGTCAAGGTCGGCGACGAAGTCGAGCTCGTCGGCCTCAAGCCGACGGCCAAGACCGCCGTCACCGGCGTCGAGATGTTCCGCAAGCTCCTCGACCAGGGCCAGGCCGGCGACAACATCGGCACGCTCCTCCGCGGCGTCAAGAAGGAGGACGTCGAGCGCGGCCAGGTTCTCGCGAAGCCGGGTTCCATCACCCCGCACACCGAGTTCAAGGGCCAGGTCTACGTCCTCACGAAGGAAGAGGGCGGCCGCCACACGGCGTTCATGAAGGGCTATCGTCCCCAGTTCTACATCCGCACGACGGACGTGACGGGCGACATCACCCTCCCGGACGGCGTCGAGATGGTCATGCCCGGCGACAACGTGGAGATCACCGTCAAGCTGATCGCCCCCGTCGCGCTCGAGGAGAAGATGCGCTTCGCGATCCGCGAAGGCGGCCGCACCGTCGGCGCCGGCACGGTCTCGACCGTCATCAAGTAAGAAACGAAGGTCTTCTGTGAGATGCCTGCCCGTCAGGCCCGGCCGGAAGTGGCCGGCCGGGGCGGCGGGCGGGCTCTGAAGCTCGCGGAAGAACGGAAGGACAGAGGTAAGAAAAATGCGTGACCTCGCGATTTTGGCGTGCACGGAGTGCAAGAACCGCAACTACACGACGACTCGTAACAAGAAGACCATGACCGAGCGTCTGGAGAAGGTGAAGTTCTGTCCGCACTGCAAGAAGCGCACGACCCACAAGGAAACGAAGTAATTGTTCCACTCCAACTAGGGTAGTAGCACAATGGCAGTGCAGCGGTCTCCAAAACCGCCTATGGGGGTTCGATTCCCTCCTACCCTGCCAAAAACGGAGATGAGCGGAAATGTCTGACATCGTAAAGAAGACAAGCGAGTATCTAAAAGGCGTGAACGCCGAGGCGAAGCGGGTCACATGGCCCGGCAAGCACGAACTGTGGGAGTCGTCCCTCGTCGTGATCGCGTTCATCTTCATCCTCGCGGCGGCGACTGGCGTCTTCGACTTCATCTGCCATTTCGCTCTCTCGATCATCGGCTAAAGGACGCGTTAGACTATGGAAAAGCAGTGGTTTGTCCTGCACGTCCTGACCGGACAGGAAGGTAAGTCCCAGCAGTCGATACTCGCCCGGGTCAAGCTCGAGCGCATGGAGGACTACGTCGGTCGCTGCGTCATCCCGACCGAGAAGGTGGTCACGAAGAAGAACGGCGTCAAGCGCATGATGACGAAGCGCATATTCCCGGGCTACGTCCTCTGCGAGCTCGCCCTGTACGACGAGAAGGGCGGCGTGGACGAACTGGGGCGCAAGGCGATTTACGAACGGACCTGGCAGTTCCTCAGATCTACGCCGGGCGTGATAGGTTTCGTGGGCGGAGACCGCCCGAAGCCCCTCACGAAGACGGAGGTGGACAACATCCTCTCCGACAAGCCGGCGGCCGCGAGGGAGCAGGACCGCCCGAAGGTGGATTTCTCCGTCGGAGAGACGGTGAAGATAAACGATGGCGCGTTCATGGGTTTGACGGGCCAGGTTTCAATGGTGGATCCCGACAAGGGCAAGCTCAAGGTTGAAGTGCAGATCTTCAGCCGCATGGTCCAGGTCGACGTCGAGGACTGGCAGGTGGAGAAGGTCGCGATAGGCGACGATCTCCCTCCCGCGAAGTGATCGATAGGTTTTGCGGTCCGCTTGACCGAGACAGGATCCTCGGGAGGAGCCGCACGAAAAGAAGGAACAGGCTAAATGGCCAAGAAGGTAACTGGCGTGGTTAAGCTCCAGATTCCGGCCGGCGCGGCGAATCCCGCGCCTCCCGTGGGTCCCGCGCTCGGTTCTGCTGGTGTGAACATCATGCAGTTCTGCAAGGAGTTCAACGCGAAGACGGCGAAGGACGCCGGACTCGTCATCCCCGTGATCATCACGGTCTACCAGGACCGCAGCTTCTCGCTGCAGTTCAAGTCGCCGCCGGCGTCGGTGCTCCTCAAGAAGGAGGCCGGTCTCGCCAAGGGCAGCGGCGTCCCCAACAAGAACAAGGTCGGCAAGGTCACCCGCGCGCAGCTCCTCAAGATCGTGGAGATGAAGAAGGCCGATCTCAACACCGACGATCCGGAGCGGGCGGCAAAGATGATCGCCGGCACGGCTCGCAACATGGGAATCGAGGTGGTGGACTGATGAAACACGGCAAGAAATATCGCAGCGCGGCCAAGAAGGTCCCGCAGAAGCCCGTCACTATCGAGGAAGCCGTCAGGTTCGTCAAGGCGAACGCCGGCGCCAAGTTCGACGAGACGGTCGACGTCTATTTCCATCTCGGCAAGGAGCTCACCAAGGGCGACACCGCGGTCCGCGGAGTCGTCAAGCTCCCGAACGGCTCGGGCAAGAAGGTCCGCGTCGCGGTCTTCGCGGGCGGCGACGCCGCCGAGGCCGCCAGGAACGCGGGCGCCGACCATGTCGGTCTCGCCGACCTGATCGAGAAGGTCACCAAGGAGGGCTGGTGCGACTTCGACGTCGCCATCGCCACCGTCGAGGCCATGAAGGAGGTCCGCAAGTGCGCGCGCTTCCTCGGTCCGCGCGGCCTCATGCCCAACCCCAAGACCGGAACCGTCACGGACGACACCGCGACGGCCGTCAGGGAGGCGAAGGGCGGCAAGGTCGACTTCCGCATGGACAAGACCGGCAACCTCAGCGTCGTCGCCGGCAAGCGCTCCTTCGACGAGGACAAGCTCGTCGCGAACGTGAAGGCAGTCCTCTCGGCCGTCCAGGCCGCGAAGCCCTCCACCGTCAAGGGCGTCTTCATCAAGTCCATGAGCCTCTCCTCCACGATGGGTGTGGGCGTCCCCGTGATCGTCTCTTCGGACGCCGAATAAGGAGGTAGCTGAAATGAGAATTGAAAAGGTTGCAATCCTGAACGAGGTCGTCGAGCGCGTCAAGGACTCCGACTACTGCTTCATCATCAACCACGGCGGCGTGTCCGTCGCGCAGATGGCGAAGCTCCGTGCGGCGCTCCGCAAGAACGACTCCCGCCTCCTCGTCGTCAAGAACACCTTCCTCGCGAAGGCCGCGAAGGAGAAGGGCTGGAGCGACGAAGTCAACGCGATGCTCACCGGTTCGACGGCGATCGTCACCGGACACGGCGAGCCCACCGCGGTCGCGAAGGCGATCATGGAGTTCGTCAAGGACTCCAACGGCAAGGCTTCCGTCAAGGGCGCGGACTACGATTCCAAGATCGTGGACGCGGCCATGGTCGAGGCCCTCTCCAAGGTTCCCGGCAAGGACCAGCTCCGTGCGACGCTGCTCATGCTCCTCAAGGAGCCGGCGACCCGCCTCGCGCGCGTCCTCTCCGAGAAGGCCAAGAAGGGTCCCGCCTCCGCCGAGGCTACGGCGGGCGAGGGCGACGCCGCACCTGCAGCCGAGGCGCCAGCCGCCGAGGCCGCTGCACAGTAAACAAATTTCCCTGGCATGAAAAACGGCCAGGGTTGACAAGTAAAACAAAGGAAACAAGACAATGACTAACGAAGAAATCATCAAGGAACTGTCGGGCAAGACCGTGCTCGAGATCAACGAACTCGTGAAGGCCCTCGAAGAGGCGTGGGGCGTCAGCGCCGCCGCCGCCGTGGCCGTCGCCGCTCCCGGAGCAGGCGGTGCCGCCGCCGCCGAGGAGAAGACGGAGTTCGACGTCATCCTCAAGGCCGCCGGCGCCAACAAGATCGCCGTCATCAAGGAGATCCGCGCTATCACCGGACTCGGCCTCAAGGACGCCAAGGACATGGTCGACGGCGCTCCCAAGAAGGTCAAGGAAGCCATCGCGAAGGACGAGGCCGAGAAGATCGCCGAGCAGCTCAAGAAGGCCGGCGCCGAAGTCGAGATCAAGTAATCTCGCTTTGACCTTCCAAGGTCACGAAAGGGACCGCGGTTTTCACCGCGGTCCTTTTTTTGGTATAATACACCCAATGCGAATATTGTTTCTGAGCGACATACACGGCGTGCAGTCCACCCTCGAGGCGGCGCTCGCCGCCGGAGAGGCCCTGGGGTGGGACAGGCTCGTCCTGCTTGGCGACCTCCTCTACCACGGCCCCCGCAACGGGGTCCCGAACTTCTACGATCCCGGCAGGGTCGTGAAGACGCTCAACGGACTCAAGGACCGCATCGTCGCCGTCCGCGGCAACTGCGACGCCGAGGTCGACCAGCAGCTCCTGGAGTTCCCCATCATGTCCGACTACGCCGTCCTCGACGCCGGGCGCGACACGTTCTTCCTCACCCACGGACACATCTGGAACGAGTGCAGGCTCCCTCCGCTCGGAACGGGCACCGTGCTCGCACACGGGCACACCCATGTCTCCGAAATCAGGAAGCTCCCGTGCGGAATCACCATCTTCAACCCCGGCTCCGTCTCGCTCCCGAAGGGCGGGACCTCCAGGAGCTACGGATACTACGACGGAAGCGAACTCAGGATCTATACGATATGAAAGTCCCCGCCGGAAAGACCATAGTGTTCACGATCGTCTCTCATCCCACCAATGACAAGTCCCTCAGGTGGTCCGCGAACGTGACGTTCCCCGGCGGCTCGGGTCCGGACGCCGTCCTCCCCGTCGCCGTCGAGGACGCCGCGGGGAATCCCATAAACGCCGCGGTCCTCGAGTTCGCCGGACAGGACATCGCGATCCGCTACGGCTCCGGCGAGCTCCGCTACGCGGATTTCATCAAGGGCAAGCACGAGAAGGCGATCTGGCTCAGGCGCCGCGGCGTCAACCCGGTTCCCGGCTCGCTCACCTTCGCATGAGGATTCATCTATGACGGACGCCGAATGGTACGAACACGTCAAGGCCGGCGACGACGCCGGCTGGAAGCTCGTCTGGGAGAAGGTCGTCGAGCCCGAGTCGAAGTCCCTCCGCTCCGCCGAGTTGATGAAGCGCTACTCCATCACCGCCGGCGACCTGATGGGGATGCTCTTCGACGAGATGATCGGACGGAAGAAGATCGAACTCTTCCGCAACGACGGCGGCAGCTTCCAGGGATGGCTCCGGCGCTACGTGCGCGGATACGTCCTCAACGCGGACCCCAACAAGCACGGCGAGGTGTCCATCGACAACGCCCATCCGGACGCCGACGACGGCAATACGACACTCGAGGTTCCCATCGACGACGTGAAGATGACCATGAACGAGGTGTGGAACATGACCCACCTCTGCTTCAAGGACCTCTGGACCGTCGACCCGGAACGCGCCTACATCCACCTCCTCAAGACGAGGTTCTTCCTCTCCAGCGAGGAGACAAAGGACTTCCTGGACGTCTCGTCCGCCGCGAACGTGGACCAGATTTTCTCGCGAAACATCAAATATATGCGAAATGCGTGGGTAAAATGGGATAAAAAGGGATTTTAAAAATTTTGTCAGATTTCAAAAAGTATCCATCCTAACTCCTCGTAACCGCAAAAGCGGAGAAAGGAAAGGTCACCATGAACAACATCAATAAGATACTGATTGTCGCGATTGCGGCTATTGCGTGCGTCGGCGTCGCCAATGCGCGTCCCCACGGCGGAGGACCCCGCATGGGATTCCACGGAGGACCTCCTCCCCCCCACCACCACCATCATCACCACAGCAGCTTCTGGGGCAGGGGCGGCAGACACTTCTGGCCGGGCTTCGTCGGCGGAGTCGTTGGCGGGCTCGTCACGGACGTCGTCGTGGGTCCCTCCTACTACAGGTCCCCGACCATCGTAACCACCCCGACCGTCGTCACTCCCGCTCCCGTCGTCGTGCAGCAGCCCGTCGTCGTGCAGCAGCCCGTCGTCGTGCAGCCGACACCGACCTATGTCACCCAGAACGTCTGGGTCGAGGGACGCTACGTCGACCAGGTCCAGGCCAACGGCACCGTGATCCGCGTGTGGCAGCCGGGACACTACGAGCAGAGACAGGTCCTGGCTCAGTGATAATACTCGGGGTAGATACCTCGCTGCGCTCGACCGGCTACGGCGTCCTGGAGACCGCCGGCAGCCGGTTTCGAGCATTGGACTACGGCAACATTCCCAACGGACCCAGGACGCCGCTCTCCGCCTGCCTCGCGAACATCCATTCCAGGATCTCGTCGCTGATCGAGACCTGGAATCCGGACGTTCTCAGCATCGAGAAGGTCATCTACGGCAAGAACGCGAACACGATGCTTGTCCTCGGCGAGGCGCGCGGCGCGGTCATGGTCGCGGGCGTTGCGCACGCGAAGCCGATGTTCGAGTACGAGCCGCGGCGCGTCAAGATGGCGGTCTGCGGAAACGGCATGGCCGAGAAGGAGCAGGTCCAGCGGATGGTCAGGACGCTCCTTTCGCTTCCCGGGATTCCGCAGAACGACGCAGCGGACGCGCTTGCGCTCGCGATCTGCCACGCGCACGCGAATCCGCTCCTCGGCTCAAGGCCGAATCCCGTATGACCTTCAACCTCGGCGAGACGGACGTTCCCGGCATTCTGCGGGAATTCGCAGGCGGCTCGCGCGTTCTGCTGCTCGTGCGCCACGCGGAGCGTCCGCACATCGACAACGAGGACAGGACCTTCGGCGGAGCCCTCCCGCTTACTCCCGCCGGAGAGCGGATGAGCCGCGACTTCGGCGCCATGCTGAGGGAGGCGGCCGATTCCGGCGTCCAGTTCCGCGCGAGTCCGCTGCTCCGGACGGTCCTCACCGCCAGGTTCGTCGCCGAGGGCATGGGACTTCCATCTGCCGAGATTCCGCAGGACGAGAAGATAGGCAACTCCTGCGCCTTCGTAGAGGACCCGCTGAAGATATGGGAGCTCTTCCGCGACCACGGATTCTTCAGGAAGATGGGCGTATATCTCGAGACCGGCGAGCAGTACGGATTCGTCCCTCTCGCGGAGGCGGCCGACCGCTTCGAGGAATACGTCCTTTCGCTTTTCACGGGGCGCTTCGGGATATTCACGACGCACGACGTCTACATCGCGGCCTACGCGAAGGGACGCGGGATGCTCCCGAAGGTCGAGGTCGGGAACTGGCCGAGGTTCATGGATTCGGCGGCGATCGTCCTGAGGCCCGACGGCACGAAGGGCTATGCGTTCGTCCGCGCGGGACTTACGGACGGCATATGCGGAGTGTGAAGATGGCGCGAAGGGGAGAGACTGTCATTCTCGCGGCCGGGGATTTCCCGAAGAAGGGGTCCGCGGCGTTCCGGATTCTTGCCGCGGCGAAGCGCGTCGTCGCGTGCGACGGAGCGGCGGACGAGTATCGCCGCAGGATGCGCAGGTGGCCGGCCGTCATCGTCGGCGACATGGATTCCTCCAGGTGCGCAAAGCCAAAATGCGAGGTGGTCCGCGTTCCCGACCAGAATACGAACGACCTCGAGAAGGCCGCACGTCTCTGCGCCGAACGCGGATGGTCCGGCCCCGTCGTCCTCGGCGCGGCGGGGAAGCGCGAGGACCATACGATCGGAAACGTCTTCAGGGCGCTCGACCTCGGGCTCGAGGTCGTGACCGACCACGGACGCTTCGTGCCGGTCGAAGGCACGGCGCGCTTCCGCGTCCGCAAGGGAACGCCCGTCTCCGTCTTCGCGACGAGTCCGTCCGCGCGCGTCGCATCGACGGGACTCGAATGGCCGCTTGACGGGGTCCGCTTCCGGAACCTCTACCGCGCGACCCTCAACCGCGCCTCCGGCTCCGTCGTCACCATCTCCTCCACCCGCCGCATCTACGTGTTTTTTGCCTCCGTCTGACTCCGCTTCCCGGCCCATTTTTGGTATAATAGGGGCGACAGGAATCAATATAGGAGTCAGACCATGAAATTTCTCGGATATTTCACCATTGCCATGGCGTCGGTCGTTTCGTCCGCCGTCGCCGCAGATGCCGCCCCGTGCGTCGTTCCGGCGCCCCAGAAGATGACGGTCGGCGAGGGATTCTGCGCGAATCCCGAGGTGACGAAGAAGACGGCGAAGGACGTCAGGTCCGAGGGCTACAGGCTCGAGGTCTCGAAGGACGGAATCGTCGTCGAGGCGTCGGACGACGCCGGATTCTTCTATGCCGAAGAGACGCTGAAGCAGCTGCGCGGCGCGGACGGGAAGATCCCGTGCTGCAAGATCGACGACTGGCCCGTCTATTCGTGGCGCGGGGTCCACATCGACGACTGCCGCCATTTCTTCGGCAGGCAGACCGTCAAGCAGGTGCTCGACCTGATGGCCATGCACAAGATGAACCGCCTGCACTGGCACCTCACCGAGGACCAGGCGTGGCGTCTCAGCATCCCCGGCTATCCCGAACTCGTAAAGTACGGCGCCGTCCGTTCCGCGAGCCCGAGCCACGGCGTCTGGCCGACCGACCCGAAGCGGTTGAAGCCGACCGACCTCGACGGACAGAAGTACGGTCCGTTCTACTACACGGAGGCGGACGTCAGGGAGATCGTCGCCTACGCCGCCGAGCGCCATGTCGTCATCGTGCCCGAGATCGAGCTGCCGGGACACGTCTATGCGGCGCTCGCCGCCTACCCCGAGTTCGCCTGCAGGCCCGAGAACCTCGCCGGGCGCGAGCCGCGGCTCGTGTGGGGCATCGAGCAGGACGTGCTGTGCCTCGGCAACGACAAGGCCATCCGCTTCATGGAGGACGTTCTCGACTACGTCTGCAGGATATTCCCCGGCGACGTGGTGCACATCGGCGGCGACGAGTGTCCGCAGGTACGCTGGAAGGAGTGTCCCAAGTGCAGGGCGCGCATCGAGAAGGAGGGGCTTGGGGACGAGCACGGCCTCCAGCCGTGGATCACCCGGCACTTCGTCAAGTTCCTCGCCGACCGCGGCAAACGGACGCTCGGATGGGACGAGTACCTCCTGGGCGACATCCCCAGGAGCGCCATCGGCATGAACTGGCGCGAGTCGCGGAGCGGGGCGGGGCACGAGCTCGTCTCCGGCGCGGCGGCGGCGCTGCGCGGACACGACGTGGTGATGACGCCCTGCAGCTACTGCTACCTCGACTACGGCCAGGGGCTCAGGAACGATCCGTTCCAGTACATCGGCGGCAAAGTCACGCTCGAGCGCTGCTACTCGTTCGATCCCCGCGCGGGGCTGACCGGGGCGGCCCGCGAGCACATCCTCGGCGGACAGTGCAACAACTGGAGCGAGTACACCTGGAACGAATACGACCTCGCCTGGAAGATGTGGCCGCGCACCAGCGCGCTCGCCGAGGCGCTCTGGACCGCGCCCGCGAAGCGCGACTATGCGGACTTCCTGTCCCGCATGGCGGTCCATCGCGAGCGTCTCCTGAAGCTCGGCGTGAACGCCGCCCCGCTGCCTCCCGTGAAGTGAAGAGCCGGTAGCCGTGTCCGATTTCGTCCATCTGCATCTGCACACGACCTATTCCCTGCTGGACGGTCAGTGTCAGATAGTGCCGCTCGTAAAGCGCGCGAGGGAGCTCGGAATGCGCGCGCTGGCGGTGACGGACCACGGCAACCTCTTCGCGCTCAAGAGCTTCTACGACGAGTGCAACTCGAAGAAGGGGAAGACGTACGGGGACCTCGCGGAAGTGCACGTCAAGCCGATCCTCGGATGCGAGGCGTACGTCACCTCCACCGGCGACCACCTCTCGCGCGACAAGACCGAGTACCGCCACCACCTCTGCCTGCACGCGAAGAACCTGGTCGGATACCACAACCTGGTGAAGCTCATATCCGAGGCGCACATCCACGGCTTCTACGGGCGTCCGCGAATCGACCACGCGCTCCTGGAGAAATACCACGAGGGACTTCACTGCTCCGCCGCGTGCATAGCGGGCGAAGTCCCGAGGGCGATCGAGCAGGGCAGGATGGACGAGGCCGAGCGGATCGCGAAGTGGTACAAGGACCTCTTCGGCGACGACTACTCGCTGGAGGTCATGCTGCACAGGGCGGCGAAGGGCGGACCAGACGTCCCGGTCTCCGCTCAGGCGGATTTCGCGGACCTCTACGAGCGCCAGCTGAAGGTCGTGAAGGGATCCCTCGAGCTCGGCAGGAAACTCGGCATCCGCGTCATCGCGACGAACGACGTCCACTTCCTCGACTCCGGCGACGACGACTCCCACGACGTTCTCCTTGCGCTGTCGACCGGCAAGAGGATGTCGGACGAGGGACGTCTCATCTACACCGGGCAGGAATACTTCAAGACGGCGGACGAGATGTCCGCCCTGTTCGCGGAGAATCCGGAGATAGTCTCGAACACTCTCGAGGTCGCGGACATGGTCGAGGAGTTCAAGCTCGACTCTCCGCCCATCATGCCCAAGTTCGCGATTCCGCCCAGCTTCGGAACCGAGGAGGACTACGCCGGGAAGTTCGACGAGAAGGCGCTCAGGGCCGAGTTCGACGCGAACCGTCCGGGGAACTTCGAGCGTCTCGGCGGATACGACAAGGTGCTCAGGATCAAGTTCGAGTCCGACTATCTCTCGTCGCTCGTGTGGGACGGCGCGAAGAGACGGTGGGGGGGCGGTGAGCGCGGGGAGAAGGGTGCGGAGCGCGGGGAGCACGGTCTGCCGCGCGACATCGAGGACCGCGTCCAGTTCGAGCTCGACACCATCAAGACGATGGGCTTTCCCGGATACTTCCTCATCGTCCGCGACTACATCCGCGCCGCGCGCGAGGAATGCGGCGTATGGGTCGGGCCCGGCCGCGGATCCGCCGCGGGATCGGCGGTCGCGTACGCGCTCTGGATCACAAATGTCGATCCGCTCAGGTACGACCTGCTGTTCGAGAGGTTCCTCAATCCGGACCGCATATCGATGCCGGATATCGACGTCGACTTCGACGACGCGGGGCGCGAGAGGGTGCTCGACTACGTGACGCGCAAGTACGGTGCGGACCACGTCGCGCACATCGTGACGTTCGGACAGATGGCGGCGAAGAGCGCGATCAAGGACGTCGGACGCGTGATGGACTATCCGCTCGCCGAGACGAACAGGCTCGCGGGCCTCGTCCCCAACACGCCGAAGATAACCTTCAAGAAGGCGCGCAGGGAGTCCGCCGAACTGGAGGAGGCGTTCAACTCCGCGGATCCCGTCGTCCACAAGCTCATGGAGCGCGCGGGCCGCCTCGAGGGCTGCATACGCCAGCCCGGCGTCCACGCCTGCGGCGTCATCATCTCGCGCGATCCCATCTACGAGACGCTGCCGGTGATGCCGACGCCGGAGAAGGGCGGCAGGAAGAAGGGCGCCGCCGCGGCGAACGAGGACAAGCTCCTCACGACGCAGTACGACGGACACTTCGTGGAGCCCGTCGGACTCCTCAAGATGGACTTCCTCGGACTCAAGACGCTCACCGTCGAGAAGGAGTGCGTCGCGCTTCTGGGGAAGGACAATCCGCGCGTTCCGGAGGCGATCCGCGGGGCGGACGGATATCTCGATCCGGACAGGATACCGGACGACGACGCGGAGACCTACGAGCTCTTCGGACGCGGTGAGACGACGGGGCTCTTCCAGTTCGAGTCCGACGGAATGAAGAAGTGGCTGATGGCCCTGCAGCCGGAGAGGCTGACCGACCTCGTCGCGATGAACGCCCTCTACAGGCCGGGGCCGATGGACTACATTCCCGCGTTCGTCCGCCGCAAGCAGGGACAGGAGCCCGTCACCTACGACCATCCGCTCATGGAGGGACGCCTCAGGGACACGTACGGCGTCACGGTCTACCAGGAGCAGGTGATGCTTCTCTCGCGCGACCTCGCGGGCTTCACGCGCGGAGAGTCCGACAAGCTCCGCAAGGCGATGGGCAAGAAGCAGATCGACGTCATGAACGAGCTCAAGGCGAAGTTCGTGAAGGGCTGCCTCGAGAATCCGAAGTTCCGCATCGACATGTGGGCGGACGAGGGCGAGGCGCTCAAGCTCGTCGAGAAGATCTGGAAGGACTGGGAGGCGTTCGCCTCGTACGCGTTCAACAAGTCCCACGCCGTGTGCTACGCATGGATCGCGTATCAGACCGGATACCTGAAGGCGCACTATCCGGCGGAGTTCATGTGCGCCCAGATATCCTCCGAGATCGGAAACTTCGACAAGCTCCCCGGCTTCGTCGCCGAGGCGCAGGCCATCGACCTGAGGCTGATGCTCCCCGACGTGAACGAATCCGGCTCCCGCTTCGTCCCCACGTCCGACGCGAAGGGGATCCGCTACGGGCTGGGCGGCATCAAGGGAGTCGGCGAGGTGGCGGCCGAGGCGATAGTCGAGGAGCGCGCGAAGAACGGTCCCTACAGGGGATTCATGGATTTCTGCATCCGTCTCGCGGGCACGAACGCCGTCAACAAGCGCGTCCTCGAGAACCTCACGCGGACGGGCGCGTTCTCCTCTCTCGAGCCGAACCGCGCGAAGCTCTTCAACAACATCGAGTATGCGCTCAAGAAGGCGCAGCAGAAGGCGAAGGACGACGCGAGCGACCAGGGCAACTTCTTCGACCTGATGTCAGGCGGTGCCGACGAGGTGAGCGACTCGGAGCTGCACGACACGCCGCCGTTCACCCCCGTCGAGGACCTCAAGAACGAGCGCGACCTTCTCGGAGTCTACATTTCCGGCCACCCGATCCAGAGCTGCCGCAAGCTGATCTCCGAAGTCTCCGAGGTCTGCATCAGGAAGCGTCCGAAGGGCGCGAAGGAGGACGTCCTCGAATACGAGCCTTTCCAGCTCGAGAAGATCGCGAAGAAGAAGAAGGAGCCCGAGGACGACGCGCCCGACCGCGAGGAGGGGCTCTCGGAGGACGAGGCGGCGTCGCCCGCGGCGAACGACGCGGATGCCGCGGACGACGACGACGCTCCGCAGGAGACTGTCGCCGCGCCTCTTCCGCCGATCGACGAACTCCTCATGCGCGCGAAGGACGACGACTGGCAGCTCAAGGGGCTTGCGAGGAACATCGTCCGCGCCAAGGGCGAGGTCCCGTGGAGCGACAAGGAGGCGTTCGACAAGGCCGTGAGCTCCGAGCGCCACAGTCTCAGGCGCCGCTTCGACAGGAAGGAGCTCGATCCGCTCCTCCTCAAGCGCGTCGAAATACGCGTCGCCGCGGTCCTCGACGGATGCACCGTGAAGATGCAGAAGCCGCGCGCGGACGGGACTCCCGGCGACAGGTGGGCGATACTGGCGCTGGACGACGGCACGGGACAGGCGGACGCCTTCGCGTACGGCAGGTGCTGGAAGGAATACGGCGCCGCGCTGGAGGGGTCGACCGACCGCCTCGTCCTCGTGTGCGGAGAGGTGACGCACAGGGCGAACTACGACAAGGAGGACGTCCTCAGGCAGAATCCGACGCCCGGCGACGTCAGCTTCTCGGTCAAGGAGGTGTATCCGCTCGAGAAGGCGATGCCTCTCTTCACGAAGGGCGTCCACATCCGCCTCCGCTACGAGGATCCGGACCTCAAGCGCAAGTTCGAGTCGATACGCGATGCGGCCGAGAAGAACAAGGGCGACTCGCCCGTCTTCGTCGAGCTTCGCTACGAGAACGGGACAGTCGTCTCCCTCGACCTGGGGCCCGCCTGCCGTGCGGCGGTGAACATCGGATTTCTTTCGCTCCTCGCGAAGGTCGTCCCTCAGGCGGACGTCGAGTTCCGCCCCGAGGACAAGACGACGCTCGTCGTCCGCGAGCCTCCGCCGTGGGAGCGGTAGTCGGCACAAAACGGAAAGGGCAGTGATTTGAAAAAGTTCATAAAGGGGTGTCTCGTCAGCGTCGCCGTCTCGTTCGCGTGCATGGTCGGCTGCCTCGTGCTCGTCGACCGGTTCGTGGACGATCCGGTCGAGGAGGGTGCGGCTGCGGAGCGGCGGAAGTCCGCTCCCGCGAAGCCGGCGGAGGAGCTGCCGCCCGAGAATCTCGAGGACGTGCTGAAGGAGCTGGACGAGCTCGTCGGACTCGAGGGCGTGAAGGCCGAGGTCCACAAGCTCGTCAATCTCGTGAAGGTCCGCCAGGCGCGCGAGGCGCAGGGGATGAAGGTCGCGCCGATGTCCTTCCACATGGTCTTCACCGGGAATCCCGGTACAGGCAAGACGACCGTGGCGCGGATAATGGGCAGGATCTTCCGCTGCCTCGGACTCGTCAGGCGCGGACAGCTCGTGGAGGTGGACCGCTCCGCCCTCGTCGGTACGCATCTCGGCGAGACCGCTCCGCAGACGAACGCGAAGGTGGACGAGGCGCTGGACGGAATCCTCTTCATCGACGAGGCCTACACTCTCACGCAGGGCGGCGACGACTACGGGTCGGAGGCGGTCGCGACG
>JAFONM010000040.1 GCA_017418445.1 Kiritimatiellia bacterium | reverse complement strand
GGACATCTCGAAGGCGCGCTACCACAAGATCGTCATCATGACCGATGCCGACGTCGACGGCGCGCACATCAGGACGCTTCTCCTCACTTTCTTCTACCGCAAGATGCCGGAGCTCATAGAGCGCGGCTACATCTATCTCGCGCAGCCGCCGCTCTACAAGGTGGAGCGCAAGAAGAAGAGCGAGTATGTCCTTACGGACGGCGAGCTCACGCAGAAGCTCCTCACGCTCGGTCTCGACGACTTCGAGGTGAGGGACCGCGACGGCAAAGTGATGGAGCACGACCGCGCGATAGCGCTCATGACGCTCCTCGCGGAGATCGAGGCGACCGCCAGGATGGTCGAGGAGCGCGGCTTCAGGCCCGAGGAGCTCATCAGGGATCCGAACGCGGCGGGTTCGGGGGCGTCGATGCTCCGCAAGGAGTTCCAGAGCCTCTCCGCCTACGGCTACGGTCCGGACGACTACTTCGGCGGACACCTGAAGAAACTCCTGGACGACGTGCGCGCGCACGGCAAGCAGGGGCTTTCGGTATACCGCTTCAAGGGTCTCGGCGAGATGGACGCCGCCGAGCTCTTCGACACGACGATGAATCCCGAGAAGCGCCACATGCTCAGGGTGAAGCTCTCCGACGCCGTTGCCGCCGACCAGATGTTCACGCTTCTCATGGGCGACGAGGTCGAGCCCCGCCGCAAGTTCATCGAGGACAACGCACTCAACGTCCGCAACCTCGACTTCTAGCGGGCCCCTGCCTCCGGCGAAAGAGAAGAAGGCGGATGCCGCCCTCTCGGCGTATCTCGGGAAGCGGCCTGCGTCAGACGAAGCAATCCTGGAAGAATACGTTTGTCTCAAGAAAGGAGCGACGCGATGAAAGGCGTCATTGAAGTTACACTGGCAGCGGCGGCACTCGCGATCTCGTCCGCGGCGACGGCGTCCGTCTTCCCGACGGGAACGTACATCTACACGGGATCCGTGAGGAACTACGCCGGGACGCTCCTGTCCGAAGCGAGCAGGACGACGATCCAGGCAGTGGACACGAACGGCAACGTCGTGGCCGAGACGCAGGTGGTCGATCCGACCGAGAGCGGACACAACTACCGGCTCGCGGTCCCCCTCACCAGCAGGTCGACGTCGACATCCGCCACGAAGGGGGATTCCCTCCGCTGCGTCGCCATACAGGACGGCGCAGTCTACGCGACGACGTTCCCGCTGCCCGACGTCGGCGACGCCAACACCTCGACGAACTGCGACCTTGCGCTGGCGGTCGACTCGGACGGCGACGGCGTCCCGGACGAATACGTGGACGGGCTCGCCGCATGGATGGAGTCCGAGGGGCTCGATCCGTCCGGCTACGACGCCTCCGCGGACTACGACGGCGACGGATCGTCCAACTACGCGGAATACGCCGCGGGGACGGATCCGTTCGACGAGAACGACCTTCTGCGGATAACGGCATTCTCGAAGACCCCGGAGAACGAGGGCGGACTCCCGGTCCTCTCGTTCGAGTACTCGGGCGGACGCATCTACTGCGTGGCGTCGTCGACCAACCTCGCGCCCACGGCGGGCTGGGAGAGAGTTCCCCACTACTACGAGGCCTCGACGAACGATCCGCACTCGGCGTTCGTGTCCGCGCAGGACGACATCGGCGTGAAGACGCTCTATCTCGCGCCGGCGGCGAAGTCGCAGTTCTTCGTCATACGGGTGAATCCGGAGGAATAGGTCCGCAGATTGGAGAATCCATGAATACAAGATGCCTCAGTCTTTCGTTCGCGGCCATGTGCGCCGCATTCCTGTCCGTACCTTCCGCGACGGCGCAGACGGCGAAGCAGACGATAGCGCTTTCGGCCGGCTGGAACGCCTTCTACCTGGAGGTCGATCCCGCCGGCGACGCCTCGGATCCAGCGGTGTTCTTCGATTCGCGGCCGGTCGTCCAGGTCGGACGCTACGTGCAGGGCGCGTCGCTCGCGACGGCGCAGTTCGACTCGAACGGAAGGCGCATCAACGGCGCGACCCCCAGCTATCTCGTATGGATACGCGGGGACGCCGAACTCTCCACGCTCGCCAGGGTCACCGGCGGCGCGGCGTACATCTGCTACGCGACGAACTCGTGCACGTTCACCGTGGAGGGCCGGCCGGTCCTCCCCCGCTTCTCGTGGCGCGACACGTCCGGGGACGACACGCCGCAGAACCTCGTCGGAGTCTCGGTCGATCCGGACGATTCCGCCACGCTCCTCGCCTACTTCAGGGAGGGGCCGTGCGGCAGCGCGGTCGCGTCTTCCGGCGGCAGCGTGGTGATAGGCAGGAACGCCGGCGCGCCGCTGTTCGGCCCCGTGAAGGCCGGCCGCAGGCTGACGAACGGAAACGTCGTCGCCCTCGATTCGACTGCGGGCGGATACTGGCCGGGCGTCATCAATGTGACGTGTCCCGTCGACGGGATGACCATCCGGGGGACGGAAGGGATCGGCGTGCTGTCGGTCGTGAACGCGGGAACGACGGGGAGGACCGTGAGGGTGTCGCTCGCGGAGTCGTCATCCGAATACGACCAGATGCCGTCTCTGCTGAAGTACGTTCCCGTCTCCGGCACGAACACCGATTCGTGGACGGAATTCAATTCGTCTTCGGTCGCTACGAACCGGCTCGCGGCCGGCGAGGAGTGGTCGCTC
The DNA here is from genome assembly GCA_017418445.1 of Kiritimatiellia bacterium. Taxonomy (GTDB): domain Bacteria; phylum Verrucomicrobiota; class Kiritimatiellia; order RFP12; family UBA1067; genus UBA1067. Next base: position 22,173 of record JAFONM010000040.1, on the reverse strand, counting down.
CGCTTCGCGGCGGATCCGAAGAACACCGCGGCGCTTTCGGGCTCCGCCACGAACTACGCGGCGCTCTTCAGGGTCGAGGACCTCGACGGCGGGACGAAGATGCGCGTCCTCGTCCCGCTCAAGGTCGAGGAGGCGGCGACGGACGGCAACTCCGGTCCGTTCCCGCAGGGACTGTGGGCGGGAACGGTGACGCTCAGCCAGGTGAACCGCGGCGGCGGCACGGACTACGAGCCGGCCGGCGGCCCGATGAAGATGACGGTGCTGATGCACGTCGACTCGAGCGGAAAGCCGAGACTGCTGCAGAGGGTCGTCGCCGGCACGACGAACGACCTCGTGACGGGGAGGAGCGAGACGAGGCTCTACACGAGCCCGGACACGGTCCCGGCCGGATGGTCCTCGAGGCGCTACACCTGCGTGGTCGTGGACGTCGCCAACCAGGTCGTCGCGGCGGATTCGGCGGCGGCCGCGTTCGGATCCGAGGCGAAGTTCAGTTTCGTGGTCGGAGAGCGCGCCAGGGACAATCCATTCCGCCACTCCTGGCATCCGGACCACGACGGAAAGAGCGCGGACTATTCCGGCGACGCGCCGTCGGGCGACTCGTCCGCGAACTTCATCGGCACGATCAAGCCCGAGATGTTCTCGATAACGAACACGATAGACTTCGTCTGGAAGGACGCCTCGGGCGCGAGCACGTACTCTGCGAATCCCGAGGGCGCGACGTGGGGGCGCTGCGACTGGGATCTCGGCGGACTGCGCGCGGACGGCCCCGTGAAGATGCGGGGAACGTTCATGCTGAGGCGCCTCTCGAACGACCCCGAACTTGACGACTGAAAGGAGCGAACCGGAAGATGAAACGCGAAACGACGATGTTGGCGCTGGCGGCGCTGCTGTCCATGTGCGCCGCCGCCGAGGACAGGATCGCCTACAAGGGCAGGCTCGAGAAGGCCGACGGATCGGCCGTCACCAGCAAGACGCCGCTGGAGATGACGTTCTCGGTCTATTCGCAGGCGGAGGGCGGGACGCCCCTCTGGGCGCGCAGGATAGCGGTGAGGATGGAGTCCGACGGGACGTTCTACACGGAACTCGCGGACGGCGAGGGGAACTCCGTCTCGGGTGCTCAATACACGAAGCTTTCCGCGGCCTTCGGCGCCGCGGGAGACTCCATCTACATCGGCATCTCCCCGGGAGAGGGGCTCACGGAACTTTTCCCGCGCGACGAAGTGGTCCAGACCCCGTATGCCGCGAGGGCGACGGTGGCGATGGCTGCCGACAGGATAGAGACGACGGCGCTTTCCGCCACGTCGCTCGACCTGCCGTCCGCCTCCGTCAGGTCGCTGTCCGTCTCCGGCTCCCTGCAGCGCGGGAGCGGCGCCGAGGTAGTGTACGAGACGTCGGGCGCGGAGCTCGCCGTCTCCGGCAGCACGAAGGTGACGCGCGGCATCAGGGGGATAACGTCGAACTCGGACAACACCGACTCCAATGCGACGGCCAGTTCGGATACCCTGACCGTGAGCCACGACTACGACAACGTCCGCGGCGGGGGATACTTCACAAACGTGACGCCCGCCGGGCGGACGGTGTACCACGAGGGAACGCGCGTGCGCACGACCTCGCTCGGGGCGAGGTGAGCGCGAAGGAACGGAGGACATGGAAATGAATGCGATCCACAGGACACTGACGGCTCTTGCGGCGTTCCTCGCCGCGGCGGCCGCCGCGGCGACGACGACTACCATCAGCCACGAGGGCAGGCTGCTGCGCGCGGACGGAAGCGCCGACGCGAGCGCGACCAGGGGCGCGACGGTCGCGTGCTACGTCTCGGCCGACGCGTCCGAGCCGTACGCCACGTCGGCGACGACCATATCCACCGACGCGAACGGAGACTTCGCCGTCCTTCTTCCGGTGACGCTTCCCGAATCCGGGGTGAAGGAGATGTGGTTCGGGATAACGCCCGAGGGCGGGAGCGAGATTGTTCCGCGCACCCGCGTGTCGGCCGCTCCGTACGTCGTCCGCGCGGCATCCGCCGCCGTGATAAGCGCGCCGGCCGTGTCGTGCGACGGACTTACGGTCGAGTCGTTCGAGTCGGAGCCTTCGTTGAGCGCCGAGACCGCGGTGGTGAACGGATCGCTGAAGGTCGCGTCCGTTCCGGACGGCGTCGTCGACCTCGCCATCGACACCCTCGCCGCCGACGGCGGCTCGTGCCTCTCGCTGATGCGCCGCAACAGCGGAGACTACGACACGGCCTACTGGGACCACGTATCGGCGGACGCCGAGATCAGCCTCACCGCCACTACGGGATTCTTCTCCTTCGACTACAACGAGGAGAAGTCCTGCAGCGTTTCCGCGGCGGCTGACGGATTCGCCTGCTTCTACATAAGGGCGCACATCGAGCACGACAACCTGTCGGACTACTACGCCGAGGCGACGATCACCGTCGGGAACGCGACATACATATCGTCGCGCAAGTTCGGCAACGGCAACAAGGACGACGACGACAAGAAGTGCCGCGCGATCGTGATTCCCGTCCGGGCGGGCGAGACTGCCACGCTCAAGCTCAAGAACCACCGAGACCTGGTGACCTACGACGTCAGGTCGTGGGGCAAGCTCGCGATGTACTACTTCGGATCGAAATGAGGGGCGAAACCATGAAACGTTCATTCTTCTTCACTGTTGCAGCGGCCGTCGCGGCGATCCAGGCCGCTGCCGCGGACCTCGACGTCGCCCCGTTCTTCGTCTACCGCGGACGGATCGTGAGGGCGCAGGGCACGTCCATCGGCGACCCGGAACCGAACTTCCCCGTGGAGGTCCGCCTCTATGCGAACGGCGGCGATGCGGTGGACGACGCGCTGTGGGGCGGGGCGTACACCGTCATGGTGGACGCCGAGGGCCGCTTCCAGATTCCGCTCGGACTCACCGACGGCGGAACGTACGGCACTGTTGCGTTCGTGTCCAATCTGGTGGCGGGGGCCTCGCTTCCGGACGTGCTTCTAGCGGGCACCGCGAAGTACATCGGCGTGAAACTCGACGACGGATCGGAGGGCTATCCCAGGCAGAAGCTCATATCCGTTCCCCGCGCCGCACGCGCCGTGTTCGCCGAGTCCCTCGCGAACGGGGCGACGGTCAAGACGGCGAAGGCGGATTCCGTCGTCGCGAAGACCGCTACCATCGGGACCATGAACGTCTCCGGCCCGGTGACGCTGCCGTCCGGCAGCGACTTCGCCGTGGACACCGCCACGGTGAAGAACGGCGGGACGCTGAAGATAAAGAATTCGGGGAAAGGGCTTTCGGTCTTCAAGGGCGGCTCGCCGAGCTCGAAGTCCATCTCCGGCGTGTCGGCGGGCGACACCCTGGACACGCCCGACGCGAGCGGCGTCGCCATGATAGTGTCCGACGACTGGTCGGCTCCCGGCGTCTGCTGGTTCGTCGAGGGCGGCACGGCGTCGACTTCGCCGTGTCCCGTCTCCAGCGGGAAGTACTACTTCTTCGAGTTCGGCACGGCTAGGTAAAGGAGGCTGGCCATGATGAGTTCCTCAATCGAAAGATCGCGCGTCGCGGCGGGGAGGTCCGGCTCCGTCCCGCATGTCGCGCTCGCGGCGCTCGCGCTTCTCGCGATGCCCGCCGCGGGCGACGTCATGTCCTCGGACAACGACGAGTTCACCCTGGGGGAGATACTTCGCTTCCCCGTCTCCGAGTCGCCCGATCCCGGCGCATGGTTCAGGCAGACGGGCTCGTCGCTCGCCATCTCGTCCGGCGGACACGCCCGCGACGGACTCGAGCTTTCCGCCATGCCCAATTCGTCCGACAAGGACGGCGACGTCGTCTACCGCCTCGCCGAGTCCTCCATCGGCCGCGCGGTGTCGGAGCTGCAGCCGGACTTCACGATCGGCGAATACTGCACTCTCCTGCCGACCGATCCCATGGGCATAAACTGGAAGGCGACCGCCGCGGCGATCACGAATTCCGCCGCGTACAGGGACGGCTACGTATTCTACATCGACAGCGCCACCAACGACTTCCAGCGCGTGCTCTTCACGCGCGGCGGCTCCCTGACGATTCCGTGGGTCCTCGCGGACAACTCCACGAAGGAGCTCGCCTACACCATCGCGTCGTCGTGCAATTCCCGTCCGTACCGCATATTCTGGACCGAGGAGCCGTTCAACGCGCCGAAGATCGACCTTTCCGGAAAATTCGTGAGGCTTCTCGGCAATCCCGACATCATAACGCCCGAAGTGCAGGTGCAGGAAATATCGACGAGTCCGTACAACGCGCTCACGAACATCGTGCGCGGCGTCGTGTTCGACCAGGACAGCGACACGCTTCGCGCCTACGCCCGCGTGATCGACTCGGCGACGGACCAGTACGACGGACCGGAGGGGCAGTTCGTCCTCGCCTACTACGACACCGGCGCGCGCGACAGGTTCCTGGGTTCCGTGGTCGTCGAGGTGTCCGGACCGGACGTTACGACGCTTTCCGCGTCCGTGGGCGACAGGCTCTGGCCCTCTGGCGGCGGCTACGGAATCGAAGGTCTGCAGCCGTACATCCAGAAGGGCGTCGCGCCCGTCGCGAGCGATCCCAACTCGCCGTACCTCGAGCAGTTCTCCAGCGGCACGAACACGAACAAGGACGGCGCGGTCTACGCGATCGCCCCGACGGACGCGACCGCGTCGTCCGTCGACAGCGGCTGGAAGGCCGACATCTACTGGGAGGCGCCTGACTTCATGGACACGCTTTGGCCCTTCGAGGAGTCGTGGTACGTGATAGGCTGGGGCAGGGACGATCCGCTCCTGGTGACCGGCGACGCCGGCTCGCCCGGAGAGGGCGTGTTCATACCGTCCGCGTACACGGCGTCGATATGCGCCTACTCGAGTCCGCGGGCGCTCGCGTCGGTTTCCTCGAACGAAGTCGTCGCGGCGGGCGAGGGACGGTTTACGCTGAAGCTGATCACGGACGACGACGTGTGGTACGTTCCGTTCAGGGCGGTGCTTCACACCAACACCAACTTCTTCGATCTGACGGTCGCGGACTGGACGGTCTGCGACGAGGTCGCGCCGCGCTCCGACGCCGCGGCGGGATCGGCCTCCGAGGCCGCGTCGCGCGTGGACCCGGATCTTCCCGGCTACATCTACGAAAGCGCCTCCGGGGCGCGCAACTGGAACGAGCTCCTCTACCACAGGCCCTCCGCCTCGCCCGGCCCGACCAACACCGTGGCCGTGACGGACGAGGAGAAGTGGGCGGGCGTCCCGTCCGGAATCTTCCTCGTGAACGCCTCCGACAAGCCCGTCGAGGTCTGGTGGCGCGCGGAAATCCTCCTCGACGGCATGGGCGAGGCGCTGACCTATCCGGCGAATCCCCAGCGCTATCGCGCGGCATGGCCGGGTTCGGACGACGCGCACGAGATCGTCCTCTCGTCGGAGCTCGGCTCCGCCGGCAGGTCCTTCACGTGCGGAGGGTCGGCGATGTTCCTCGCGGACACCGGGTCGTCCGCCTTGGCGAGCGACGTCCCCGTCTCCGCCGACGACGGATTCGCCGTCGCGTTCTGGCTGAATCCGTCGCCGAAGGCGGCGGGCAATCCGCCTCCGCAGAGCGGCGGAGTGGTCGCCCTCGAGGGCGGCGGCTCGCAGCGTCTTCAGTTCATGTTCAACCAGGGCGCGGAATCCACGCTCTCCGTCGGCTTCGGCGCGCTGTCGAACAGCGTTCCGACGTTCGCGTTCGATCCGCTGACGGTATCGCAGGACGAGTGGATGCACATCGGTCTCTCCGTATCGCCGGCGACCAATTCCTCGAGCGGCAGCGTCGCTAGCCTCTACGCGAACGCCGAACTCGTCGGATCCTTCGAGCTCGGCTGCGAGTATGTGGCGTCGTTCTGCTCCAAGGAGCTGGATGTCAAGTTCGGCGACGAGGCCGGCTCGTCCGACGGGGCGTCCGGAGCTGCGGGACTCGCCGTCGACGCGTTCATGATGTGGAGCCATGCGCTCGACCAGGAGGAGATCGCGCTCTCGCGGACCCTCGACGACGGCAGCACCATCGTGGAATCGACGCTGGCCGCGAGGTACGACTTCGACGATTCCTCCGACCTCGTCCACATCGCGGGCTTCCCGTTCCGCTTCGCCTCCGACGAGGCAGCGGGCGGCGCGCTCATCGCCACCAACTGCCTCTCGATGTCGCCGGGCGCTCCGAAGCCTACGGACGGAATCATTCCCGATTCCGCCGTCGTCCAGCCGTCCGTCTACCGCCAGAACGACCGCGGCAGGGTCGGCTACAATCCGAACGAGGAGCATGCGTTCCTGAGGCAGTCCCCCGTCGACGGATCGTGGACCGCGTGGGCGATGAGGAACGACCTCAACAACAAGCCGAATGCGTCGAGCGACCCGTTCGTCCTCGTGCAGTACGTGGACGAGTCGGGCGCCCCGGCGATGCGCGCGTTCGAGGTCGTGACCACCAACGAGTACTATCCAGCGTTCTTCAAGACGAACACGGTCGGACAGATGATGGCGGGACCCCATCCCTTCGACACGCTCGCCGGCGACTACAACCGCCACGGCCGGTTCTCCAGCACCAACGACGCCGACGACTCGGCAATCGCCTACTACGACAAGTACGGCAGGGCCTGGGCCCGCCGCGACGGAACCGGTCTCGAGTTCAACAGCTACGCCACGCTCGACACGTTCGACTTCCCGTCGCTCAAGGCGGACGAAGTCCCCGCGCCGGGAACGCTGATCGGATGGATGAACTGCGTCCGGAACGAGAATCCCGCGCGCAGCGACATCGTCGGCGGCACGCCGCTTCCGTGGAAGTGGGAGTGCGCGTGGCCGCCGGACGACAAGGTGCCGACGATGCGGATCGGACAGACGCTTACGACGGCGGACTCCGCGCTTCCGGAGGTGTGGAGCGCGATGTCCATGGCGGTGGCGTATCCCGCGCCGGTAGGCAGTGCCGCAAGGAGCTCTCGCTCCGTGGTGAAGCTGATCGACCCGACGGTCGCGCGCACCGCGCCGCTCGCCATAGACCAGAACTTCGCCGACGAGTACGGCTTCACGGTAGGTTCCAGCGGCAACTGCATGCTCAGGGCCGGCAAGTACTACTTCCAGAACCTTCCGCCCACGATCGCGGACCGCTTCTACATCGATACGAACGCCGAAGAGTCGAAGCGCATGGTCCTCGTCGGAAAGCTCGTCGACAAGCCGACCGGGACGAAGTACCTGGAGCTCAACACCCTCACCGCCGCCGAGAGGTCCGAACTGCGCGATCTTTGCAAGTCCGAGGACGCGGACAGGCTTTCCGCGTGGCGGAAGGCCGTGGATTCGCTGGCCGTCGAGGACCGCGAGCCGAACGAGCAGTCGGTTTCCTCCTATGTCGTCAGAGTGGCGTCGGACGGCGAATCCCGCGACTTGTACGTGCCGGTCGTGTCCAACGCCTACTCCGCCGTGGACCACTACGCGCTCTTTGCGACCGGCGCGGGCGCGGGCCACGTAGTCCTCATCGAGAACGACAATCCCGACACCGACGTGGTCCCGTCCGGGAATTCCGTCTCCATGCACGTCATAAACGTCGTCTCCAACCTCTACGCCGGGGGGCTCGTGGCGATAGAGGATCCGATGAACAAGCTTTCCCAGGAGCTGACGATCTACTATACCGCTCCGCTCGGAGAGTCCTCGACGAACTTCGTCTTCCAGTGGAGGCGCAGGGAGCCGCCGTCCGACGGCTCCGTTCCGGCCGACTACCCCCAGTGGCCCGCATACGCCGACGACGCCGGACTCGTATCCGTCCTCCTCGGCGCGGACGGGGCCACGCTCTCCGAGCTCGTCAACACCTACTATGTCATGCGATACCGCGCGGTCGAGGGAACGCCCGCATACGAGACGACCGGCGGGGCGTGGAGCGACTGGTGCGGCCCGACGCTCGCGGAAGGGTGGGTGCAGAGGGTCCTCTCCAGCGTGACGCCCTTCGCCCAGAGGGTCGAGGACTTCTACAATCAGCCCACGGACCTCATGTGGCTGATGACGGAGCAGATCGGCGGGCCCTGGCACGGAGACGTCGCGCTCAACAACGACAACCTCGCGACGGTGGGCCTCATCGAGCTGTACCAGACGGTCCTCAACAAGGCCGAGTCGATGTCGCTTTCCGTCGGCATCAACGATTCCGCCGCGAACAAGCAGCTCATGGAGGCGGTCTCGAGGCTCGCCGACCTCTACATCCTACTGGGCGACGACGCCTACTCGGACGCAAACAACCCCACCGTGGCGGCGCACGACATAATGGGTTCGTCGTCGAGCGACGTCTTCTGCTTCGCGAACCAGGTGCCGACGCTCCTCGACGAGGAGCTCGCGCTGCTGAGGGGACGCACTTCGGCGGTGGCGCCGAACATGACGACTTATCCGTACTACAACCGCCTGATGTGGAACTTCACGAAGGGAATCACCGAGGGCGAGGTCGCCTACGTCAACAACTACAACGTGGGCGGCGAGGCCGGAATCATCAACGAGGACGCGGCCGCCGACATGTATCCGATGGGGCACGGCGACGCGTACGGACACTACCTGTCCGCGATATGGGGCTACTACAGGCTCCTCAGGAACCCCAGCTTCTCCTGGGGCGATCCGTCGATGATGGAGATGCTGATCGCCCAGTCGATCGTCAACATGGACTACGAGGACGAGCAGAAGTTCGCCACGGCGGCCGCGAAGCTCGCGCAGACCGGCGCCGAGGTCATCGACCTCACGGCGCGCAAGACGTGGCGCGACCAGGGCGGCGACACCCGCGCCGGATATTTCGACGAGGATGCCGAACAGGCGTTCGGATACGGCGAGTGGGCCACGAGGGTCGGCATCGGAGCGCTCGTGAACTGGGCTACGGTGAACTCGCTCCTTCCCGCCTCCACAAACGACTCCGTCCGCTACTTCGCCGACGACTCCATCAAGGAGATAACCCGTTCCACCGTGACGGCACTTCCCGCCCTCGCCTCGAAGCTCTCGGCGGTAGAGTCCTCGGTGAATCGGCTGGACGCCGGACTCAATCCGCTCGGAATCGCCGACGGCGCGGTTCCGCTCGACATAGATCCGATCGAGCTTGCCCTCCACGATTCGCACTTCGACCAGATGCTCGCGAGGACGGAGGTCGCGCTCTCGAATGCATGGAAGTGCCTCGACTACGCCCAGGACTACGGCTCCCGCCAGAGGGCGCTGACCGATGCCGAGGGCGCGGCCGACCCTGAATACGCGAACATGGAGTCGAGCTACAACACGCAGCTCATCGGCATCTACGGAACGCCCTATCCCGGCGACATCGGCGCGGGCGGAACCTACGAGCAGGGCTATTCCGGACCGGACCTCTACCACTACATGTGGCTCGACACGGGCGAGTACGGAATATCCGCTCTTTCGACGAGCCAGAGCGTGGACGTCGTGACGTACTCGACCGGCGTCACCGGCGGAGTTCCCACGCTTTATTCCGACCTCGACGTCAAGGTTGGCGCCGTTTACCCCGTCAGGTACACGATTTCCTCCGGCGGCGTCATAGTGAAGCCCGACTCCGTGACCGGCAAGCGCGCATGCGAGGGATCGATCCAGGAGAAGATGCGCGAGTTCCTCCTGCACTACAACAAGGTGCAGCAGGTGCTGACGATCTACAATGCAAAGGTAAACTCGCTCCTCAAGTTCGACGAGTCACACGCGAGCGCGAAGTTCGGGATAGCCCAGACGCGTCTCGCGCTCGACGAGGCGAAGGTGCTCACCGAGAGCACCGTGCAGGTCGTGAAGTCCACGGCCGATATACTTTCCGCCGGACTCGACTGGGAGGAGGCGCTCTCCTCCGGCGCGCTCCACGCGATAGAGGCGAGCGTCCCGACGATCATCGGCGCCGGACTTACGGTGAACACCGACCCGCACGCGATAGCCGCGGGATCGGTCGCGGCCGTCAACGCCGTCAACGCGACGACCGTAGAGGGAGTCAGGACCGCCTCCAAGTCCATCGTATCCGCCGCGGAGATCGCCCAGGCCCTGGAGACCGCGGTGCGGGAGTCGATATACAACGGCTTCGACTACTACGACGCCATCGCGGAGGTGAGGCTGGATCTTCTCGAAGCGGTAGCCACCGTCAGGAACACCGCGTACGAACTCCAGAACGCGCTTTCGGAGCTGGCCGCGGCCGAGGCGGCATACCGCACCGAGATAGCGAAAGGACAGGCGCTGCTCGAGGAGCGCGCGCTCATTCGCCAGCAGCAGTCCAACAACGGCACCGCGCAGCGCTACAACGACATGTTCCTCAGGGTCTGGATAAACAACGCCCTGTCGCGCTACCATGCGTCGTTCGACATAGCGCAGCGATACGTATTCATGCTCGCGCAGGCGTACGACTACGAGACGGGACTGCTCTCCTCCGACTCGCAGGCCGGCGACGCCTTCAAGCGCGAAATCATAGCCTGCCGCGCCCTTGGAGACCCCAGGACCGGCGCGGGCGAGAGTTCCGCCGGGACGGACGGCGGACTGTACGAGATCGTCGCCAGGATGAAGGCCAACTGGGCGGTCCTGAAGGGACGGCTCGGCGTCAACAATCCGGAGAACACGACCCGCAGCTTCTCGCTGCGCTGGTCCCTCTTCAGGATAGACCCGGGTCCGCGCGGCGACGCCGCGTGGAGGCGCGAGCTGGAGAAGTACAGGGTGGACGACATACTGTCCGATCCCGAGTTCCGGCACTACTGCCAGAGGCCCCAGGCGCAGGACGGACCCGTCGCCGCCGAACCGGGATTCATCATTCCGTTCTCGACATCCATCGACTTCGCCAGGAACTTCTTCGGAAAGCCCCTCCTGGGCGACGAGTCCGCCTACAGCTCCTCCGACTACGCGACGAAGATACACTCGATCGGAGTCAAGTTCGTCGGATACAACTCCATGACCACGAACGCGAGCGAAGGGTGCGGACCCCAGCTCGCCTTGTCGCCCAACATCTATCTTGTCCCGGCCGGGAGGGACTATATGCGCGCGCCGGCAGGCATCGAGCGCAAGCTCCTCGCCTTCGACACCGTCGACCAGGTCATGCCGCTGCCGTATGCCGTCGGATCTACGGAACTCGATTCGGCGAGCTGGCAGCCGACGATGGAGGGCCTCGACGGAACGACCGCGACGGGCGTCCGAATCCGCCGCCATTCGACTATTCCCGAAGGCGGCAGCATCTCCTCGACGAGGCTCGTAGGGCGCAGCGTGTGGAACGATCGCTGGCTCCTCGTCATCCCCGCTGGCTCCATGCATTCCGACCGCGCGAAGGCCCTCGACGTCTTCCTCGACGGCGCAGACACCGATGGCGACGGGGTCCTCGACCAGAAGCCCGTCTCCGACATCCTCCTCGGGATTCGCGCCTACTCCCGCAGCGGCAACTGATTTCCTGTTTGATATGGTGTCAGCCATGAAATTCATCGAATCGATAAGGGCCAAGGCGCGAAGCGACAGGAAGACCATCGTCCTTCCGGAGACGGAGGACGACAGGACGATCCTCGCCGCGGCGCGCGTACTCTCCGACAAGGTCGCCTCGATCGTTCTGCTGGGCGATCCGGGCAAGGTCGCCGAATCCGCCTCGCGCCTCGGCGTTTCGCTCGACGGTGCGAGGGTCGTGGATCCGAAGGACTCTCCCGATGCCGAGCGCTACGCCGCGATGCTTGCGGAAATCCGCGCGAAGAAGGGGATGTCCCCGGACGAGGCGAGGCGCCTCGTCCTCGGCGACAGGCTCTATTTCGGAATCATGATGGTGAAGGCGGGCGACGCCGACGGACTCGTGTCTGGCGCGTGCCATACCTCCGCCGACATGCTGCGTCCCGCGCTCCAGATCATCAGGACGAAGCCCGGACGCAAGGTCGCGTCCATCGCCTTCGCCTTCGAGCTCAAGGACGACACGATTGGCGAGGGCGGCGTCATGCTCTGCGCGGACTGCGCCCTCAACCAGGATCCGGACCCCGGGCAGCTCGCGGAAATCGGCGCGGAGACTGCGGAATCGTTCGAGGCGTTCGTCGGATCCGCCGCGCGCGTCGCGTTCCTCTGCCATTCGACGATGGGGTCCGCAAGACATCCGTTCGTCGACAAGGTGCAGGCGGCCGTGAAGATCGCCAGGGAGCGCTATCCCGAATACGCCATGGACGGCGAGATGCAGCTTGACGCCGCGATAGTCCCCGAGGTCGGCGCGTCGAAGGCGCCCGGATCCCCCGTCGCGGGACGCGCGAACGTTCTCGTCTTCCCGAACCTCGAGGCCGGCAACATCGGCTACAAGCTCATACAGAGGATCGGCAAGGCGGAGGCCTACAGCTTCCTCCAGGGGATGGCGCTTCCGGTGAACGACCTTTCCCGCGGATGCAGCGTGGACGAACTCGCCGGCGTCATCGCGATAACCGCGGTGCAGGCTCAGCAGTGCGGCAGGGTCAGCTGAAGAATTCGTCCACGCGCGTCAGGAGCTCGTCTGTGCCGGTCACGGTGTGGACCGTCGCCGGAATCGACTTCCTGAAAGTCGCGCCGTAGTTCTTGGTGACGACGCGCGGATCCGTCACAACCACGACCCCGCGGTCGCGCTTCGTGCGGATGAGCCTTCCGAATCCCTGGCGGAACTTTATGACCGCCTCGGGCAGGTAGTAGTCGCGGAAGGAGCTCCCGCCCTCTCGGGTGATCTTCTCGCCGCGCGCCTCCACGATAGGACTCCCCGCCTGCGCAAAGGGAAGTCTGGCGATGACGACGCAGGAGAGCGCGTCGCCCGCTACGTCCACTCCCTCCCAGAAGGACTGTGCGCCGAAGAGAACCGTGCTGCCGTCGGACTTCAGCTCGTCCGTCATCGCCTCGCGGGACTGTCCCTCCCCCTGCACGAGAAGGCGCATCCCCTCCGCGGCGAAGATTCCGTGCGCCGCGTCGGCGACCTCGTTCATCATGTCGTATGCCGTGAAAAGGACGAGTCCGCGCCCGCGTGTCGCGCGGAAGAGGTCGCAGAGAAGGGGCGCGAGCGCCTCTGCATAGTGTTTCGGGTCGGAGGACGGGTCCGGGAGGCAGTCCGGCGCCAGGACGAGCGATTGCGAAAGGTAGTCGAATGGCGAGGATGCGACGAACGTCCTGAACCGTCCGTCGCCGCCGTCCGTCGTTCCGCGCGCGCCCAGGCGCGACGCCTCGTACTTGAAGCTGTTCCCGACGCGAAGCGTCGCGGACGTGAGGACGACGGAGTCCTTGAGGTCGTAGAGGAGCTTTGCCAGGTCGTCGGCGACGGAGAGCGGGGCGGCGACGAGGCGTACGTACGAGCGGCGCTTCTCCTGCCTGACTCGTTCCGCCCAGTAGGCGTGCGTGTCCTTGTCGCCGCGGAGGACGAAGTCCGTCTCGTTCGCGAATCCGACGAGGCTGTCCGCGACGGAATTCGCCTGCGCCGCGAGTTCCGCGAACGGATTCGTCTCGCCTTCGCCGACGGCGCCGAGCAGTGTGTCGCGCAGGTCGTGAAGGAGCTTCACCAGGGCGGCGAGTCCTTCCTCGAGCTGGGTCTGCGCGGCGGCGAGACGATCCTCGTCCCACTGCTCACCGGAATATTCCTTGAAGAGTCCGCGGACGGAATAGCGCCTTCGGAAGTCGCTGACCCTGTAGCGCAGGACCTCCGCGCCCTTTACCGGCTCGAGAAGCTTCGCGGCGAGATCGGCGACGTCGTCAGCCGCGGCGACCGCGCGCGTTATCGCGCCGGGCGCGTTCGCGAGGACGGACCGCACGTGGTCCGCGACGCCGTGCTCCAGCGCTCCCTTCTGCAGCAGGCGGTTCACGGAGGCGAAGACTCCCGACGGACGCGAGTTGCGTCCGCGTCCTCTGCGTGCCAGCCTGTTCATGATCCTGACGAGCGCCTGGCGGGAGAACTCGAAGCTGAGGAAGTCCGTTGCGATGGATTCGAGGTTGTGCGCCTCGTCGAGGACGAGCCGTCCGTAGGCCGGCAGTATCGCGCTTCCGGCGCTTGTCGCCTCCGCGAGGACGAGGGCGTGGTTCACGACGACGAGATGCGCGTCCGCGGCGTTCCTGCGGGCGCGGTAGACGAAGCACCGCGAATACCATCGGCAGCGGCGTCCCGCGCACTCCTCGCCCGGACAGGAGAGGACGGTCCGCGGCAGGCGTCCGCCGTACGAGTCGAGGTCTCCGTCCGCAGTGGACGTGAGCCACTCGATGAAGTTCGGCATCTCCTCCTGGTCCTCCCTGGACATCGTCCAGTATCCGGGGGCGAAGAATTCGTCGACCGACCTGAGGCACAGGTAGTTGTCGCGTCCCTTGAGGAGGGCGACCTTGAACTTCTCGGCGTCGTCGCCGAGAATCCTCCTCGCGCGCGGGATGTCGGATCCCATAAGCTGGCTCTGCAGGTTGCGCGTGGCCGTGGATACGACGACGGGAGTGTCGTTCGCCCAGGCCCAGAGGATGGATGGGACGAGGTACGCGAGGGACTTGCCGACGCCTGTTCCCGCCTCGACCATGAGGTGTTCGCGCGTGTTGAACGCGCGGACTATCGCGGAGAGCATGTCGATCTGTCCGGGCCGCTCCTCGTATCCGTCCATGGAGCCGAGGGTCCCGCCTGCGCGAAGGTGTTCGGCGGCCGCCTCGACGTCGAGGCGCGAGCAGTCCTCGTGTGCGGGGAGGTGTCGCTTCGACGACGCCTCCTTCCATTCGGGGATGAAGCTGGCCCAGGCGGGGTCGTCTATGAACGATGCGGGGGAGATCGGCATGGGAACGGCGGCGGTCGCCGCGTGGTTACATCCGCAGCCTGTCCGCGAGCCTCTTCAGGGCGTCCATGTCGCCCTTGTGGTTCTCGAAGAAGAGCGTGTCGCCGTTCATGCGCGGGACGATGTGGAAGTGGACGTGCTTCACCGTCTGGCCCGCGGCCTCGCCGTTGTTCTGGAGGATGTTGAATCCGTCGCAGGGAAGTGCCGTCTTTATGTGCGCGGCGATCTTCTTGACGCGTGCGAGGACGGCGGCGAGCGTCTCGTCGGGCGTATCGAGGAGACCCTCGGTGTGGACCTTCGGGATGACGAGGGTGTGTCCGAAGGAGAAGGGATTGATGTCCAGGTAGGCGAGTGCGACGTCGTCCTCGTAGACCTTGAAGGAGGGAATTTCCCCCTCCGCTATCGCGCAGAAAATGCAGTTGTTCTTCATAAGGGGTATTATACCATAAAATTTCCCCTTGAACGGTCCCCCTTGCGTTCCGACGCCGAGTATGGTATACTATGCGCCGTTTTCAACCTTGGGGATATAGCTCAGTTGGTAGAGCGTCTCAATGGCATTGAGAAGGTCAGGGGTTCGACTCCCCTTATCTCCACCAGTCCGAAGCGCCGCGAAAAGCGGCGCTTTTGCCGTATGTGCCGCGCCTGGCGTTCATGGAACGATCTCCGTCGATGTCTTTTCGCCGCTGTTTTTGCAGGGATTGCCGCAGGGACGATGCTTTTGATATAATCTGGGCGTAAAATACTGGAGAAACCGATTTGTCGAGGATTGCCATGCGTTTACTGATGTTGAGTTGCCTGCTGTCCGTTTCCGCCTTCGCGGAACCTCTTTCCGGCCGAGAGTCCGTCCGGGCGGACAATCCGTCCGCCGCGGCGCCTGTGACGCATCCGCGCCTCGTCGTGGTCCGTCTGCAGGACGCGACTGACGTGCACAACGAACTCGTCTTCGAGACCGAGTACCTGCTCATGGCCAACGAGCAGCCGTTCGACGTCGCGGCGCCGGCGCTTTTCTGGGAGGACTCCCTCACCGGACGCGGACGGGCCTACTTCCGCGTGGCGCCGCTTCCCCACGCCCGCGCCGTCAAGACACCCGATTTCCACATCCACCCCGTGCGCGGAGTCACGGTGCTCTCCAACGGATATCCGTGCGTGGAGACGGAGTACGAGGGCGGCGCGGCGGGACGCGTCCGCGCGGCGACGGACTTCCAGCGCCGACTGCGTCCGTACGTCCCCGGCCGCGACGGGCTCTTCCTCTCCAACACCTGGGGCGACGGAAACCGCGACGCCTGCATCAACGAGGCGTTTCTGCTCAGGGAGGTCGCCGCCGGAGCCGAACTGGGCGTCGACGTGATCCAGATAGACGACGGATGGCAGAAGGGGCGCTCCGCGAATTCCGCGGCGCTGGCAAACGGCGAGAAGGGGCGCTGGGGGTCGTGGTGGGACGTCGACGGATTCTGGGACGTCGATCCCGTCCGCTTCCCGAACGGACTTGAGCCCGTCGTCGCCGCGGCGAAGGCGAAGGGCATGGAGTTCGGACTGTGGTTCGGGCCCGACTCGACGGACGAGGCGAAATACTGGGAGAAGGACGCGGAGTTCCTGCTGTCCATGCACCGCCGCCTCGGAATCGGCTACTTCAAGCTCGACTCCATGAAGAGCCTCACGCCGCTCGCGCTCGAGCGCCAGGCGAAGCTCATGGACCGGGTGATCGACGGATCGGACGCGAACATCACGCTGGACCTCGACGTGACGGCCGGCGTGCGCCCGGGGTACTACGGCTTCCCCAGGATTGGACCGGTCTTCGTCGAGAACCGCTACATCCGGCCGAACGAAGGACGCCTCTGGTGGCCGCACCAGACGCTGCGGAACCTATGGTCCCTCGCGCACGTCGTCGACCCCGTCCGGCTGCGGATGGAGATCCTGAACCCCCGCCGCGGAGCCGACCTCTATCCGGCGGACGATCCGCTCGCGCCCGGCAGGTGGCCGGAGGACGCGATCTTCGCGATTTCCATGTTCTCCTCGCCGCTCGGATGGTTCGAGATCCAGAACCTCAGTCCCGAAACCGTCGCCGCGTGGAAGCCGCTGATCTCGCGCTGGAAGCGGGAACGGGACGCCGTCCACGCGGGATACGTCTATCCGGTCGGGGCGCGTCCAGACGGAGTCTCCTGGACCGGGTTCGTCGCGGGCGCGAAGGACGGACGCTCCGGCTGCGCGCTGCTCTTCCGCGAACTCTCCGACAGACGCGACTTCGCCCTCGACCTCTCTGGAATGATCGCGGCGGAAGGACTTTCCGCCGCGGTCATCGGCGGGCGGGGCACCGCCGTCCTTTCCGGGAATTCGCTCACGGTGTCGGTTCCGGAGAAACTCGATTTCATCTGGGTGAAGCTCGACCGGCAGCCGTAGGCGCGCGTTCATCCCTACGTTCGTAGGGATTGCCGACTTGCGGCTCCGCTGCTATAATGGCGGTGATGAAATCGAGAGTTCGCAAAGCGGCGGCTGCCGCCATGGTCGCGTTGTCCCTGGCGTCCATGTCGCATGCCGACGATTCGTGGAGCCGCGACGAGGCGGAGTCCCTGCTGAAGACGTGGTGCGACGCGCTCGTGAAGTACCAGGTGGACGGGACCGGCGACCCGTGCGTCGACGGCGGCCTCATCTGTCCCGCCTGCACCTTCCAGCACGGACGCGCCGCGGATTCCGTCTACGCGCTCGTCTACGAGTGGAAGCGGACCGGCGACGGGAAGTATCTCGCCGCCGCCGAGAAGGTTCTCGACTGGACCGACCGCAATTTCATAAGCTGCGACGGGGCGAACTACAACGACACCAAGACTTACTGGCGCGGAATAACGGTGTTCGCGCAGATTTCGCTCGGGAAGACGCTCCTGGAGTTCGGGAAGGACCTCCCCGGGCCGCTGGCCGACAAGATGAAGCGCGACTTCAGCCGCCAGACCGGCTATCTGCTCGAGTTCTTCTCGGACGGGATCGGCGGCGCCAACATCAACTATCCCGTCGCCTTCTGCGAGGCCATGGCCATCGCATCCCGCGTGCTCGACGACGGGTCGTATCTGGAGAGGGGCCGCAGGATGCGCGCGCTCCTCGAGCCGTTCTTCACCGAAGAGGGGCTGCTGCAGGGCGAGGGACTCCCGCAGGACCGCGTCACCAGGCGCGGATGCAAGGCGGTCGACATCGGATACAACCTCGAAGAGTCCATTCCGTCGCTCTGGCACTATGCCGAAATGGCAGGCGACGCCGCTCTTGAAGAGACGCTGATGAAGATCACCGCCGCCCACCTCGAGTTCATGCTTCCCGACGGCGGCATCGACAACTCCATGGGAAGCCGCTCCTGCAAGTGGACCTACTGGGGCAGCCGGACGTCCGACGGCGTCCTCCCGGCGCTCGCCCGCTACGCCAGGCACGGCGGGAAGGGGGGCGTGCGCGCAATCGACCGCCACCTCAGGCTGCTCGCGGGATGCACGTCCGACACCGGACTTCTGTACGGCGGAATCTTCTACCGCGACGCCGGCGAGCCGCCGTGCATCCACCACACCTTCGCGCACGTCAAGTCGCTGGTCGACCTCCTGCTCGCGAATCCATCCGCTTCCGTCCCGTCCGAGCCGATGCCGCGCGAGATCGAGTACGGACGCCGCCGCTTCTCCGACATCGACACCGAGCTCGTCTCCGTCGGACCGTGGAGGGCTACCTTCAGCGCGAACGACCACTGCTCGGTCCGGTGGGGGATCAACGTCGGCGGAGCCTCTCCAACGCTGCTGTGGCACCGCGACATCGGACTCGTGGCCGCCGCGACGATGTTCCGGTACTGCTATGTCGAACCGACCAACTTCCAGGACCAGCGCAGGTACATCGGCGTCAGCACGATGACGCCTCGCATCGAAAGCGGAAAGTTCTCGAACGTCATGGACGAGGACGTGAAGACATCGGCGGACTTCTCAGGCGGCGTGTTCACGTATTCCGGGAAGGGCGTCATGACGACCGGGGACAGGGTCGTGGGAGCGCCGTTCGAACTCCATTACAGGATGGACGCCGACGGACTCTGCGTCAAGGCGCGTGCCGAAGGCAGGTTCGACTATGTGTTCCCCGTCGTGGCGACCGGCGAAGACGAAGTCGTGGTGGACGGCAGGACGGCGGAGGTGAAGCGCAGGGGAGGGACGATCCGAATCGAGTCGAACCGTCCGGTCACGCTCGTCGAGACGCAGCGCGGGAAGCGCGCGTTCAATCCCGTCGCCGGAATAATGGCCGCCATCTTCTCGGTGGGGTCAGACGGCGAAGAGGTGGTGTTTTCGATCACAATCCGCAAGGAGGGCATGCACATGGGCAACGGAACTACGGCTTCGGAATCCAGGGCCGGGAAGGCGGCGCGATGACGGCGGCGCTTGTGCTGGCGGCGGCGATGAGCGTCTTCACGGACGACTTCGCCACGAACCAGACGCTCGCGGAGCACTGGCAGGCGGACGGGGAGATCCGCAGCGAGGGCGGACATCTCGTCATCGCTCCCGGCGCGAAGGCGACGTGGCGCGGATCGGTGCCGGAGAAGTACGTCCTCACCTGGGTGGAGGGCGAGGAGCGCAGGGCGCGCCGCGAGGAGCGCACGAGTTCCGAGAAGCCCAGGGTCGTATTCATCGCCGGCGCCAGCGCGCGCATCATCGACGACGTCGTGGTGTCGCTGCCCGAGGACGAAGACGCCTCGCCGAACCTCATCGTCAACTCGGGGTTCGAGCATGACGAGGACAGCGTCCCGCAGTACTACTGCAATCGAGGCAGCTTCAACTGGAGGAAGCATGTCGGAGAGGAGTACGAGATGTGGACGAGGTGCTTCGCTGTCGATGCCGGCGAGCGCCACTCCGGTTGGCAGTCCCTGCGGATTGTCGTGAATTCGCTCTGGGGCCACCTGAGCTTCTACCCGTGGCGCACCGCCACCCAGAAGGGCGCGCACGGCGTCTTCTCGGGATGGATGAAGGCCGAGAAGCCAGGCATGAAGATCGAGGTCGCCATCGGCAGCGACCGCCGCACGTTCGATCTGACGACGGAATGGACCCGCTACGTGTTCGCATCCACGAACATGCCCGCGCCCGGAATCTTCAGCCCCGTAACGTTCAGCGTCCGCGATCCGTGGAAGTACGACGGTTCGATCTGGCTTGACGACCTGCAGCTCGAGTACGGCGACGAGGCGACGGAGTGGCGTCCGAGCGATCTGGACGAATCTCGCTTCGGAGTGCAGGAGAAGGAGGAGCGTCCGCCGGCCGTGGTTGTCAGGAAGCTCCCGTCCGGAGTGAAGCCGACCACGGACCTTTCCTCGTGGGAGAAGTTCGCGGCGGACGCCGGAAGGTTCTACATCAGGCGCCAGGAGCCGATCAACCGCACGCAGGCGTTCCTCGCGTGCGACGACGACAGCCTCTACATCGGATACCGCAACTTCGGCGAGGACGCGGCGCAGCTCTCGCACAAGCCGTATTTCAAGGACGACACGGGGATCTGCATGAACGACTCCGTGGAGGTGCTGCTGCGTCCGACCGCTGAGAAGAAGAACTACCACCTCTTCTGCGCGCCGAACGGAAGCCGAGCCGACGCATACGGCGAGGACAAGACGTGGGACGGAACATGGACAGTCGCGGCGCGCGACGCGGGAGGCGCGGTCGAGTACCTCGTGACCGTCCCGTTCGCGGACATCGCCGCGAACGGCATCTCCCGGAAGTGGCTCTTCAACCTCGGCCGCAACGACCGCCACAGCGTGAATCCGCAGTGTCCGGGCACCTCCTACACCAAGGGCGGGGACTTCCGTGACGACGCGTACTGGGCGTCGCTCGAGCTTCCCGCGGACGTCGCCGCGAAGTGGGCGCGCGTCGCGGACGCGAAGAAGAGCGCGGCGAAGCCGGTCGTCCTCGGACGACTCGACTTCTACATGAACGAGCCCGAGGCGCGCTGGCGCATCTGGGACGAAAAGGGGAGGATGGAGGAGACCTCGCTCGACATCTCGGGGATGGCGTACGGGACCAACGCCGTGACGGTCAGGGCGCACGGACGCGACTGGCCGGTCGAGGTCGTGAAGCTTCCGTACTGGAAGGGCGCGACACAGATCAACCGCTTCACCCGTTCGGTCATGCACGGCGGCGAGCAGGTCCTGATGGTGTCCAACTGCCTGCTCGTCAGGGAGAATCCGAAGAACGACAACGGACGCTACGAGCAGCTCGAGATCATGAGGAAGCGGGGCTTCCGCTACGGACACCTCTGCACCTTCTCCGACAGGAAGCTGACGGAGCAGACGGCCGACATGCTCGACTACGGCAGGTCCATCGGGATGGATTTCATCCTCTGGACGGGCGACAAGGACGGCAGGGACGAGACGAGGGCGGATACGCGCGCGCGCCTGAAGGACTACGACAACATCATCAGCCGCGTCGCCACCGACGAGCCCGAGCTTGCGCGACCCAGCGACGAGGTGCGCGACTTCATGATCGAGGAGAAGCGTCACTATCCCTACACGCCCGTGCAGATGAACAACACGACGTTCGGCTTCCCCAGCAGGTTCGCGGACCTCACGACCGACATCTTCATGCTCGACGCATACCTCACGGCGGCGGAGTTCAACACCGTCGACCAGGTGCTCCGCAACGTCGACGAGATGCTCAAGGCCCGCGAGGGCGTGCCGTGCTGGTTCTTCCTCGCCGGCATGAACTCGATACACTACAAGCAGCCGTCCTACGCCGAGCAGACTGCGCAGTGCTGGGGCGCGATCTGCGCCGGATGCTCCGGCGTCACCTGGTTCCTGAACATGGTGGGGTCCGAGGCGAACTGGCGCGCCATGATCGACTTCAACCGCGAGGCGCAGGAGCTGAAGGACAAGATACTGTCCGAGGAGGTCTGCACGCCGGCGCAGGCCTCCGCGGGGCCGGACGTCCTGCGCGTGCGCACCTCGAAGTGCGGCGACGACTGGTATCTCTTCACCTGCAACATCGACGCGAGTCCGCTCGGGAAGGTCGCCTTCACTCTGCCGGACGGGGCGCCGAAATCCGGAACGGTCGAGGTCCTCTACGAGAACCGCACGATTCCGCTCGAGGACGGTAAGTTCACCGACTCCTATCCCGCGCACTTCCGCCACATCTACCGGATAAAGTCCGCCGCGAAGTGAGGTGGCGACGGTTCCCCGTCTGCACGCTCGCCTGCCGGCTTGACCCTGTTGGCTGGGGCTACTGGGCTGCCACAGCAAATGGTGACCGCGGCAGTTTAAATGTTTTGCCGCGGTGCAACCACCAGCCGCCAGCCATTCTTAAACCACGTGCCGACCGCTAGAAAGATGGGGAATTGTGGTATAATACCTCCATGCCGAACATCCGTCAGCAAAGGGATCGAAGAACGAAGGTGCGCATGGCGGCAGGGATCGCCGCAGTCCTGCTTTTCACCATTGCCGTCAGAATGGCCTATGCCAGGGAAATCGGGCTCGAGACGCTTCCGGACCCCGTCCGTCCCAG
>JAFONM010000039.1 GCA_017418445.1 Kiritimatiellia bacterium | reverse complement strand
GACGAGCTCGACGCTGCTGTCGGAGCGTCTGCGCGGCTAGGTGGCGGCGATGGTGGAGATGCTCAAATGAAGTTCCTCTCGGCGGTCAGCGCGCTTCTGGCGCGTTACACTTCGGCGTTCGTCGTCGCGACAGCCGTCTTCGCGTATTTCCTTCCCGACGCGTTCTCGTGGGTGAGAGGGAACGTGCAGACGGCGATCCTCGGCTTCATCATGCTCACGATGGGCAT
The DNA here is from genome assembly GCA_017418445.1 of Kiritimatiellia bacterium. GTDB lineage: Bacteria > Verrucomicrobiota > Kiritimatiellia > RFP12 > UBA1067 > UBA1067. The sequence continues at coordinate 33,118 of JAFONM010000039.1, read as the reverse complement.
GACGCTTTCGGTCAAGGACTTCAAGGTCGTCGCCGAGCGTCCGTTCGACATATGCGCGGCGGCGGCGGCGCAGTACACGATCATGCCGCTCCTCGCGTTCGGAATCGCCAGGCTGCTCGGACTTTCCGACGCGCTCACGGCCGGACTCCTCCTCATCGGATGCTGTCCGGGCGGCGTCTCGTCGAACATCATGAGCTTCATCGGCCGCGGCGACGTCGCGTTCTCGGTAGGAACAACCTCGGTCTCCACGATACTCGCCCCGGTGCTGACTCCGTTCCTCTGCCTCCATCTTGCGGGGCGGGCCATCGAGGTGGACGCGATGGGGATGTTCGTGTCGATACTCCTGAGCGTCGTCGGTCCGGTCGCGCTGGGATTCCTCGCCAACCTCGCCTGCGGGCGGACGCGCGGGTACAAGGCGCTCGTGCCGCTCATGCCGGGACTTTCGGTGATAGGCCTCGCGTGCATCGTCGGCGGAGTCACATCCGCGCACGGCGGCAAGTTCGCCAATTCGGCGGCGATCATGTTCGTCGCGATATTCCTCCACAACACGGCGGGCTACGCGCTCGGATACCTCGCCGGATGGATCGCGAGGATGTCCGTTCCGAAGTGCCGCACGATGTCCCTCGAGGTCGGCATGCAGAACGCGGGGCTCGCGACGGTCCTCGCCGGGAAGCACTTCCCCATGTATCCGGACGCGGCCATCGCGAGCGCTGTCGCGTGCGTCTACCACTCGATCTCGGGCGCGGTCCTCGCGGGCGTTTTCCGCTGGCGGGACGACCGCCGCACCGCGAAGACACGGCAATGACGCCCGCCTCCTTCGGCCTTCCGCCGTCTGAGGTCCGCGCCTCCCGCCGGTCCCCTGCAGGTTTTGCCGGGGCGCATCGGCGGAATATATGGTAAAATATCCAGCATGACGAGGGCAATGCACGAAAAAGGCGAAAACGCGAAGCCGACGCTGGCGCTGGTGTCGCTCGGCTGCGCGAAGAACGCCGTGGACCTTCAGGTGCGCGCGGGCGCGCTCCTGAAGCGCGGCTACAGGCTTTCGCCCGACCCGGACTCGGCGGACGTGGCGATAGTCAACACATGCGCCTTCATCGCATCCGCGCGCGCGGAGGCGGAGTCCGAGATCGCCCGTGCGCTCGCCCTTAAATCCCGCGGACGCTACAGGCGCGTCGTCGTCGCCGGCTGCTATCCGAAGCGATATCCCAGGGCCTACGCGAAGTTCCCCGGCGTCGATTCGTGGGATGGCGTTCCCGAGAGGTGGGAGGAGCCCGAGATGCCGGAGCTGCGCTTCACGGGCAAGGCGTTCGCGTACCTCAAGATAGCCGAGGGATGTTCGCACCGCTGCTCGTATTGCGCGATTCCGGCGATACGCGGGAGGTTCCGCTCCCGCCCCGCGGATTCGATCCTCCGGGAGGCGAAGGCGCTCCTGAAGTCCGGATGCCGCGAGCTCGACATAGTCGCGCAGGATCCGATGATGTACGGATGCGACCTGAAGCCGCGCATGGAGCTTGCGGATCTCCTCTGGATGCTCGACAAGCTGCCGGGCCGGTTCTGGGTGAGGGTTCTCTACACGTATCCGAGCGAGATAACGGATGGGTTCCTCGACTGGCTGAACACATCGCGCCACGCGGTGAAGTACGTGGACGTCCCGCTCCAGCACACGGTCCCGGAGGTCCTTGCGCGCATGAACCGCGTCCGGGCGATAGAGCCGTCGCTCGTCGCGGCGGAGGCGCTCCGCGCCGCGGTCCCCGGCGTCACGCTGAGGACGACCGTGATGACGGGCTTTCCGGGGGAGACGCCGCTCCGCTTCGCGCGGATGAGGGCTGACCTGAAGCGCATGCAGTTCGACAGGCTCGGCGCGTTCGCGTACTCGCCGGAGGCGGGGACGAAGGGCGCGAAGATGTCCGGCAGGCCTTCGCGCAAGGTCGCGGAGGAGCGCGAGCGGATCGTGATGTCGGACGCGGAGGCCGTCTGGAAGGTGAAGTCGGCAAGGCAGATAGGCAGCGTCGAGGAGGCGCTCGTCGTGGCGCCGGGCGTCGCGAGGCTCGCGTCGCAGGCGCCGGACGTGGACGGAGTCGTCTACCTTCTCGATTCGGAGAGGGCGCGTGCGGTCAGGGTCGGTGACTTCGCGACGGTGCGGCTCGAGTCCGTCTCCGGGTTCGATTTCGAAGGGGATGTCCTGTGACGAAGCCGATTCCATACGTGAATGACGAGGTCCGCAGCCGGGACTTCAAGTACTACATCTTCGACTGGGACGACAACATCCTGCACATGCCGACGAAGATACGCATGGAGCATCTCGACCCCGAGAGCGGCGAATGGCGTCCGGTGGAGCTCTCCACCTCGACGTTCGCGCTCGTCAGGGCCGACACCGCGCACTACCGTCCGCCGGCGGAAGGCGGATGGAAGGAGGCGTTTCGCAACTTCGCGGACAGCGAGGACGGTCCGAACCGGTTCCTGGAGGACACGAAGGCGGCGCTCGATCGCGTCGCATCCGGACGCGAGAAGCCGTCGCCGAGCTTCAACACGTTCCGCAAGACGCTTGTGGACGGCCGCATATTCGCGATCGTGACGGCGCGCGGACACGCGCCCGCGACGATAGAGGAGGCGGTCCGCTACTTCATAGCCCGCGCGCTGACCCCCGACGAGCGCGAGACGATGATGTCGAACCTGAGGGGGTACCGACGCTGGCTCGACAGGGTGGAGGATTTCGGAACGGACGGGGAGGAGCTCGACTACTATCTGGGCATGTGCCGATACTCCGCGGTGACCTACGGCGGGTTCAAGGACCGCATGGAGAGCGATCCGATATACTCGGAGAAGCTCGCGACTGCGACGACGGCGGCCCGCCCCGAGCTCGCCAAGGAGTTCGCGATACGCGACTTCGTCGAGCACGTCTTTCACATGCTGCGTCGCAACGGAGGCTTCGACAGGTCTGTTGCCATAGGGTTCTCGGACGACGACAAGGGGAACGTCAAGTGCGTCTCGAACTACATCCGGGCGGAGCTCTCGAAGCGCTTCGACGGCATAAAGTTCGTTGTCTACGACACATCTGACCGTTCGCTGTCGAAGGGACGCAAGGTCTGCGTCTCCGGCCAGATGAACCTTCCCGGGTTCTGACAGGCCCCGTTCCTTCTTGCTAAACGAGCAAGGTTATGTTAAAATAGTCGCCAAACTCAGGAAAGGGCACGGTCCGGTCGGTCCGTGGAAACACTACAAATGGCGACATTTCAGTACATTGCGAAAGACGCGGCGGGAAACGAGACGCGTGGCGTCGTGGAGGCTGGCGACCGCCAGTCGGCCATCGAGGCCGTCAGGGCGCAGGGTCTCAGGCCCACGGCCATGGGCGAAGTCCGCTCCTCGGCCCCCGCGAAGAAGGCGCGCAGGGGCGCTCCGGCGCCCGAGCCGGCGGAGGGCGGCAAGAAGAAGGGCAAGGGTCTCAACATGGAGATCAAGCTCTCCATGCCGAAGTTCCTTCGCATGAAGATCAAGACGAAGGTCCTCACCCAGTTCACCCGCCAGCTCGCGACGCTCGTCAACGCCGGCCTTCCGCTGATGCGCGGCCTCGACGTACTGAAGCGCCAGATGAAGGACGAGCAGCTTCTCGAGGCGCTGAACGGGATCTCCGAGTCGATCGCCTCGGGCGGAACCTTCTCCGAGGCGCTCACCGCCTATCCGAAGATATTCGACAATCTGTACATCAACATGGTGAAGGCCGGCGAGGCGGGCGGCGTGCTGGAAGTCGTGCTCGCGCGACTCGCCGAGTTCGCCGAGAAGTCCGAGAAGATCAAGAACAAGGTGAAGGGCGCGATGATCTACCCCGTCGTGGTCCTGGTTGCCGCGATCGGCATCACGGCGTTCCTCCTCGTCTCGGTCATCCCCAAGTTCCAGCAGGTGTTCGCCGACATGATGCAGGGCGAGGAGCTGCCGGGCGTCACGCAGTTCGTCATCGACGCGTCCGAGTACGTCCAGCACAACTGGTTCGTGGTCCTCGCCGTCGTCATCGCCCTCGTGGTCGTGAAGAAGATAATAGGCAGCACGGAGAAGGGAGCGTACTTCTTCGACTACATGGCGCTGAAGGTCCCGGTTACGGGAACCCTGGTGCAGCGCACGGCGATTTCGCGCCTTACGCGCACGCTGGGAACGCTCCTCGCATCGGGCGTCCCCATCCTGCAGTCCCTCGTGATCGTCCGCGACACGTCCGGCAACCGCATCGTGGCGAAGGCGATCCAGGACGTCCACGACGCCGTGAAGGAGGGCGAGGGGATGACCGGTCCCCTCTCGCAGTGCTGGGTGTTCCCCCCGATGGTCGTCTCGATGGTCGAGGTCGGCGAGGAGACCGGCGCTCTCGCCGACATGCTCACGCGCGTCGCCAACACGTACGACGACGAGGTCGACAACGCCGTGGCGGGCATGACGGCCGCGATCGAGCCTGCGCTCATCATCTTCCTCGCGGTCGTCGTCGGAACCATCGTCGTCGCGATGTTCCTCCCGATGATCAAGATCATCTCGGCGGTCTCCGGGGGGGCGTGACGGAGTCGGGGCGAAAATGAAAAGGGCGTTCACTCTCATAGAGCTCATGATCACCATCGCAGTGATGGTGGTCCTGATGGGCATCGTCTACAAGCTCGCGACGGCGGGCGGCGACTCGTGGCGCAAGGCCGCGACGATCACGCGCATCCAGCGTCTCGAGAACTGTCTCTCCGGCTACCACGCGGCCTTCGGGACGTATCCGCCGGTGAAGCTCCACGCCTCGCGCGACATCTACAGGGCGGTGAACGTGCACGGGCTCCAGAAGGACAGCGACAACACGGGGCTCTGGGGCTGGTCGAGGATCGGCGAGTCGGCCGAGTATGCGGCGTGGAACCAGGTGCAGGCCGCATGCAGGGCGCAGCCCGTCGACTGCCGCTTCCCGTATCCGAGCGGCTACGACGAGCTCGTGGAGCTCGTCTCGGAGGAGATGAAGGCGCGCGCCATGTCGGGCGAGGAGGCGTACGCCGCGTACTGGCAGAACGAGTCCGTCAAGGCGCGCCTCGCGGCCGGCTTCGACGACGGCGTCACGAAGAACAGGAGCCGCCACTCGAAGAACAAGGACAAGGTCAGCTGGCAGGACATCCAGCTCTTCAAGTTCGGGGTGATGAGCTATCTTCTCCCCCGCTATCTCGTCATGATGGACTGCCCCGAGGAGTTCTTCACGGAGTACTCGCAGTGGACCGGCAACAACCAGATGCCGTGCAATCCGCTGACAGGCAGGTCCTATTCCACGTCCGGCGGCTGGCAGCAGGTCCGTCGCCTCGCGATAAGCGACGTGTCGCGCGACAACGCGGAGCTCGCGAACGTCCCGTCGCAGTCCGTCTGCGCGAGGTGGATGCCCAATCTCCGCGGGATATGCAGGGTGAACCACTCGTTCACTCTCTTCGGAATCGACATCCGCGACACGATATGGCCGCAGAGCGAGCTCGACCCGGACAACGTCGGCATCGAGATCTTCGCCCCGGGCGGCGCGGAATCGGACTCGACGTCCACGCAGTACGTCCTCGACGGCGTGACCATACTGGACGGCTGGGGCCACGAGTTCTACTACTACTCCCCCGCGCCCTACCAGCACTACACGCTCTGGAGCGCGGGCGCGAACGGACGTACGTTCCCGCCGTGGGTCGACCGCGAGAACATCGAGGGCGGCAGCAAGGCGAGGGAGTGCATAGCGCTGTGGACGGTCGACGACATCCTGCAGATGAGCAACTGACGAAAGCGGAGGCGACTTGATGAAAAAAGGATTTACCCTGGTGGAGCTCCTCGTAGTGGTCGGCATCATAGCCGTCATGATGGGGATTCTCATGACCGGCTTCGGCAAGGCGCCGCAGAAGGCCGAGATCGCGAAGTGCAGCGAGCTCGTCAAGAACACCGAGACGGCCCTCGCGGCGCTCTTCGAGCAGAACGGCGCGTGGCCCAAGTGCCTGATAAACAACAACAACAGCTCGCGCGGACTCGACGAGACGGCCGCGTATCCGCTCGCGAGCCAGATCGGGATGTCGCTTTCGTACGACACAGGGATGAAGAAGCTCAAGGGGCTCGACAAGTTCGGCATCGTCACGCCCTGGGCGGCCGCGGTGATCAAGAACCGCGGAGAGTCCTGCTCCGAGTCCGACCGGGTGCCGATCGGCGGGACGATAGCCGACCACAGGCTCTGCTACGCCATCGACCTCGACGGCGACGGCGTCATAAAGAACGTGAACCCGGGCGCGACGGTGCCCGACCTCAAGGGCTCCGACAGGAAGTCCGTGTCGATACGCTCGACGGCGGCCGTGTGGTGCCGCGGGCCGAAGGGCGTGCTCATCAAGAGCTGGACGGACGGACAGACGAAGGACGTGAACTGACGATGAAGAAGGGCTTCACCATAATCGAGCTCATGGCGGTGATCGCCATCATAGCGGTCCTCATGGCGATCGTCATGACGGCGACCGCCAACTCGATCAAGCTCTCGCGCTCCCAGAAGGCCAGCGCGATCGTTCACTGCGTCCAGCAGGGCATCGAGACGTACAGGGCGCAGAAGGACGAGTGGCCGGGTCCGCTGGGCAGTTCCGCGGAGGACGGGATAAACTCCAACGACTTCGGCAACAAGGACCTCTACGAGCTTACCGCCATGCAGGTGCGGCAGACGATACGGGCGATCGTGGACGAGACCGTGAAGGGCAACCCCCTCATCGACATCTCCGGCCTCTTCGTCTCGCGCAGCCCCGGCGAGAACAACCAGAACGACTACGGCATGGATTTCTGGGAGGCGGTCCGCGGGACGAAGAGGAGCCCGAGGAAGATGTCGGTCTCCGAGATGTACTTCGGCTATCCCGAGACCTCGACAGGGCATTTCAGGAGGCTTAGGATAGTCTATTCGATTCCCACGGACTCCATGGAGGTGAAGACGCAGTGACGAAAAGGGCATTTACGCTTCTCGAGCTGCTCGTCGTGATAGCGCTCATGGGCTTCCTCGGCACGGTGGCCGTCGGCGGCTACCGCGCGATGCGTCGCGGCATGGAGGACCGGGGGGCGGTCGACGACGCGAACCAGTTCATACGTGCGGCGTACCAGCGCGCGCAGATCGACAGGGCGCCGGTGGCCGTGTACTTCTGGAACGAGACCCTGCAGGCCGAGGATTCCGACAAGACGGCGATTGCGGTCGGCAAGGCCATAGCGGTCCGTCGCTCGGGGCGCTTCTCGATGGTTGACGGCAACTATCTCTACGACGAGTTCTCGGACCTGATAGTCGATTCCGGCGACGCGGGCGGAGACGAGCCGGTGACTTCCGCGCAGACGGCCTCGGGATCGGGCGTCTTCGTCTACAAGCTCAACGGCGCCGAGACGAGTCCGCAGCGCAGCGTGGTGTACGAGGTCCCGGCCGTCAAGAAGCTCAGCCTTCGCCTCGCCAGGAACGATGCCAGGACGATGCTGTGCTACGCCTACGAGATGAAGGACAGGAACGGCGTTTCGTGGCGGGCCGGCGACGCGTACGGGTTCGAGTTTGCCTCGATCCAGCTTCCGCACGGCTATATCTTCGGCTCCCAGTGGAACAAGTCCGCCGGCGGAGTCACCCAGCCGGAATCGATGCTGTTCTCGGTCGGCGCCAATTCCGGCAGCGGCGCGCAGAACGGGACGACGGGCAGGTCCACGGTGACGCTCTACAGCCTGAGGCCGGACTCCTCGGGATCGATTTCGGCGCAGAAGGTCGGCACGACGACATCTCCGACACAGGACGTAAGCGAATGAGCATGAAAAGGGCATTTACTCTCCTCGAGATCAACCTCGCCATAATGATCATGGCGGGGGGAGTCCTCTCCATCATCGGACTCTACGGCCTCGGCTACCGCGAAAAGCGGCAGAGCCGCGAGGACGTTGCGGCGGCCGCGTACGCGGACGCCGTCATTTCTCCGCTTGTCGCGGCGCTTTCGGCGACGAACGTCACGTGGCGGGCGTTCAACTCGATCGAGGACCTGCCCGACAGCTCCGGCTGGGGCGCCTACCTCGACCGCGACGGCTCCATAGCGTCGAATCCGGAGGGCAGGGCGAGATCCGTCTTCCAGGACGTCGTCGGCAAGGTCAACGGCGGAGTCTCGTGGCCGGCCTCCACGGCGTCGGGAGGGCTCAAGGCGGGTCTTGTCGTCATGCACGACAGGAACAGCGGCGTCGTGAGGATCGCGTTCAAGGCGACGCGGAACGAGGCGGAGCTGATGGCGATGCCGATGTTCTACACCGAGGTCCGGTTCCAGGGCAGGACGGACAAGCTGGACGGCGACGGGGGAGGGGACTGATGAAAAGGGGCTTCACCATAATCGAGCTTCTGGTCGCGAGCCTCCTGCTGGGGATGCTCTTCTCGATACTGACCATGCTCTTCAACCAGTCCGCGATATCGTGGCGGACGGGCGTCGCCGGCGTGAACGCGCTCGAGGACGTGAGGGAGAACATCGCCGAGGTCCGCGAGGAGGCGGACAACGCGTACATCTGGAACGACCACATCTACCGGATAATCGGGCTGTGGGACAATTCGGGCGAGCTGAGGCAGCGGGCGTGGAACGTCGCCGGGGACAACGACGTGAACGACGCGGACTACCTCGCAGGCGGCGGAGCCGTGAGCAAGGACGACGAGAAGCCGTCGAAGTTCAAGGCCATAGGCGTCGGAAGCGCCAAGGCCATCGGATCCAGAAAGACCTACACCGTCAACGTCAAGAGCGCGGGACCCGACCGCGAGTTCAACACGTATGACGACATCTGGAGCTTCCCCGATGAAGTCAACTGACACGAGAAAGGGCTTTACGCTCGTCGAGGTCCTCGTCGTCCTCGCCATACTCGCCATGCTCATGGCGGCCGTCACGACGTCGCTCGCCGGGGCCAAGCGTCGCGCGAGGATCGCCAAGGCGGAGAGCGAGGTCAAGGTAATCACCCAGGCCATCCTTTCCTACGAGAACTGGGACGAGGCGCACAGTCTGCCGACCATGGAGAACCGCGACGCGGACTCCGGCGCCGTCGGCTTCCTCATCGGGCACGCGGGATCCGCCAGGTCCGGCGAGATTCCGACCCTGCTGATGGCCCAGCTGAACGACGGCGGCAAGATGATGGATCCGTGGAACACACCGTACAAGATCACGATAAGGGAGGGCAGCGTGTCGTTCAAGGCGGAGACGGCCTCGGGCACGCTCCAGACCGGCTACTTCTACCCCAACTACTACAGGCTCAGCGAGGAGGAGCGCGAATGACGACTCGTTTCTCCAGGAAGGGCAGTGCGCTGCTGGTTGTCCTCGGAATGGTCGCCTTCATGGTGATCTCCGCCGTTTCCTTCTCCGCGTACATGCGCTACGCCAGGCTCCCGTCGAGCTATCTCAGGCGCACGAGCTCGACACGCCTCCTCGCCAAGGCCGCCGTCGCCGAGGCGATCGAGGTGATCGACCGCGCCATCAACAACAATCCCCATCCGGGCGTTGGAGACCAGTCCTCCTCGCTCTCCGGCGGAAGCAACCTCAACTACTGGGTCGACAGGGTGTTCGTCGGCGACAGAGAAGGGGCGTCGTACATCGACGAGCTCGAGACGTATTCTCCGCTCTGCGTGGAGGCCCTTGCGTACATGCCGCCTGCGCTCGTGAACCGCGCGCGGTACCACTCGCGGCAGGTGCCCACCGGCTACTGGCAGACGTTCTCCTTCGATGCGGGCCGCTTCGTCTGGTGCGCGCTGGACGTGTCGGACTACTTCGACGTGAACAGGATGGTCGCCGGCGAGCACAGGACGTCCGCCGACGCGCGGCGCATCACGCTTTCGCACATATTCGAGGACGACGAGCACACGTCCGCCGCCACCGGGGCCGACAAGTGGGACAGCCGCCTCAAGGATGTCCGCGGCGAGCTGAATCCGAAGACCTTCATGTTCGACTCGATCGGAGACAGGTATCCGCTCATCTCGCTGGCGGACTTCAACCTGTGGCTCGGCCACGGCGGCGCGATCGGGAACCTGAAGAGTCCGTTCTACGGCTACTACGGCGATCGCGACGGAACGTTCGTGGACCCGGGCTTCTCCCACGAGGTCGACGTCCAGCGCATGACGTTCGTCACGGACTCGAAGTTCGTCCAGCCGGCCAGGGGGAAGAAGAATTCGCGGGGCGAGTTCATATTCGACATCAACGACCCGCAGTGCCAGCCGTTCACGTCGGCGTCGCTTGAAGACCCGGACCTCGACCTCTGGATGCTGATAAACAAGGGGTCGTATCCCTCCAAGGCCGGAGCCGCCCACGGAAGCGAGGGAATGGACATCGTCCAGAAGCTCTCGGTCCTCGGCTGCGCGGCCCTGCACGACTACCTCGACCCCGACCACTACCCGATCTCCCTCGCCATCCCGACGGCGGAGCGCGTCCCGATGATCTGCGGAATCGACTCCGTCTTCCCCGGCTCCAAGTTCCGCCTGAACAAGGAATACCAGTTCATGAACGCCCAGAAGACCGAGCCGCACGAGAACGGCAGCGGAGGCGACGGGGTGCCGAGCGCGGACCAGGTGGGCACGACGCGCAAGGTCAGGCAGGTCGTCAGATACAGGATCGGCAGGGAGCTGGCGACCGGATTCGCGGGCGCCGTACGCGCGCTCGTCTGCTTCCCGTTCGCGCACGAGGACGGCTCGGATTCCTCCAATTTCAAGCTCGACGGACGTCTCTCGCTCTTCCTTACCTCCGGCGACAGCGCTACGCTGAGGGCGTCCAATCCCGGGTGTGTCTACAAGCTTCCGCACGGAGAGCTCGCCGAGACTACGTGGGACGAGCGCAAGGGGCTTATAAACGCGAAGCTGCAGAACCAGTCCGTATCCTTCTCCGGCAGATCGCCGAGGACCGAGGAGGAGGCCTTCAAGACCGTCGAGTTCGCGCTTTCAGATTCCGAGGCCGCGATCGAGGACCTTCTCGAGCGCGAGGAGTTCATCCGCGTCGAGTACCAGTGGGAGCAGGTCGCGAGGAAGATCCCGGGCGGCGGAGGAGGCGGAATCAACACCGGCGGCGGAACGGAATGGTATCCCAAGTGGAACGACGCCCTGGCCGGCAAGCGGTACGAGCTCACCGACAACTGCTTCTGCGGACTGCCTCCGTCGGTCTGGAAGAACGGCACCTGCAACGACATCGATCCGGACTTCACCTCCGGCACGAGGTTCAAGACGCTCCTGCAGGACGGCGGGAAGGACCTCCAGCTCAGGGCGGCCCTGTGGCTTCGCGTCAAGGACGGCAGCCGCGTGGTGGACATGGTGCCGGCCGCCGGCGGGGAGGACTTCACCCAGAACGAGATTCCGCCGACGTACGGCGAGGATCTCGCGGCCGACTATCTCGGCGCAGAGGTTCCGCTGATGCTCTTCGACACGCTTGCGACGTTCACCTGCTCGCTCGATCCGGAGAAGGGTCTCGACAAGCTGGTCGGCGACGGTGACGACGTGAGTCTCTCGCCCCGGGCGATGTTCTGCCCCGACCCGCGCTACAACCACGCGCCTGAGGACTGGTACAGGACGTCCTCCGACCTGACGCCGACAGAGTGGCTCAAGGATATACGCTCCAACGCGATGAACAACGGTCGCGACACCGACATATTCATGGCGACGAGCGACTCCGGCTACCTGCAGAGCCGCTACGAGATCGCGCACATTCCGTGCCTCACCGACATAGCGAACTACGCCGGCGACGTCGCGGGCGGCTATTCGCGCCCCGACGTGCAGTCGTGGAAGGGCATCCCGGACGCATATGCCAAGACGGCCCACACGAAGCTCTTCTGGCTGACGTACGATCCGCAGGACATCACGGAATTCCTCCCGTGGCTGAACGAGGGTCCCGGCTTCAAGGTGAATCCATATTCGGATTCGACGAACGTCCTGATGGCGGCGTTCGCCAACACGCCGCTCGACTGGAAGCGCGCGGCGACGAACGAGCCGTACGGCAGCGCGCCGGACTACGCCGGCATGGCGATGACGAAGTTCAACAGCGAATGGGCATGGAACGAGTATTCGTCGTCCTCCAAGATGGAGTGGAAGGATCTCGAATCAATAGCCGGCAACTTCTCGCACGCGGCGAGGACCGCCAAGAACTGGGAGGAGGCGTGGGACGACATCAGCTGGAACTTCTATCCGAAGCCGGGGACCGACGATCCCCAGTTCGCCGGAGTGGAGCTGGGCGGAGAGTCGGACATACCGTGGTGCCACGACCGCAAGTTCCTGTACGGATACTGGCGCGACTCCTTCGCCGCGAGACAGCAGCTGTTCCTCGTGTTCGTCCGTGCAGAGCCCACGATGATGGGCGGCGAGGGGCAGACGCCTCCGCAGCTCGGTGCGCGCGCGATGGCGCTCGTCTGGCGCGATCCGGAGGCTACCGAGGGCGACGAACCCCACCAGACGCGCATCCTCTTCTACAGGCAGTTCGAATAAGGAGCTTTGCAGGACATGAAACGCGCATTCACACTAGTGGAGCTGATGGTCGTCATCAGCATCATCGGCATCCTGATCGCCATACTGGTCACAAATTACGGCGGCGCCACTGAGTCCGCACGCGCCGCGCACTGCCTCGCGAACATGAAGAACCTCGCGAACGGCGTGCAGTCCTACCTCGGCGGCGCGGGCTGCTATCCGCTGGCAGGCTCCTGCGAGGCGATGAGCATTGACCTGAACAACGGCAGCGCCAGGAAGGGCTACAGCGAATGGCGCGGCTGGGTCAGCTGGGATTCCCGCGGAGCGTACGCCGGCAGGCCGCAGTCGCACGTGGCGAGCGCCGGCTGGTTCACCTCCGCCTACAACCAGGAAACCGAGGTTCGCATGTACGCCCTCACCAACGGTGCGCTGTGGACGGCCGTGAGCGGCAGCGCGGACTGCTACACGTGCCCGTCGCACGTCAACAAGATGCGCGCCGGCCAGAGGCCGTGCTGGAGCTACGTCATGAGCGCGTACTTCGGGTGGGACCATTCGCAGGGCGGCAGGGCCGTGACGATCAACGACCCCCGCAAGTGGAGGGAGAGCGTCACCCGCACCGACAAGCGCCTCCTCTTCGCGGAGCTCCAGTGGTCCAACCTCACGGGGAGCGAACCGAACGTCTCGGCCTCCCCGGGACTCGCGAACGACTGCGTGCTCCAGTACAGGAACGCTCCGAACTACCACGGCAACGCCGAATCGATCGGCTTCAACCACAAGGCGGGACGCGACGTCATGGCGCACGTCGTCTTCGCGGACGGACATGCCGAGAAGCTCGTCTGGAGACCGGACGCCAACCTCCAGGAGCTCACCGAATGGCTTTGCGACGCGAGGGATGTCGCGTACGACACGGGGTCCAAGAAGTATGTGGAGATGAAGTGATCTCGATACTGATAGTCGACGACCACCCGATGGTCCGCGAAGGGCTCGCGGCGATGCTCGAGAGCGAGGAGGGCTTCCGTGTTGCGGCCATCGCCCCGAACGGCGAGGCCGCCGTGGAGATTGCCGGCAGGGAACGCCCCGACGTCGTGCTGAGCGACGTCAGGATGCCAAAGATGGACGGCTTCTCGATGCTCGCGAAGATGCGCGGGCTGAATCCCGGGCCGAAGGTTCTTCTTCTCGCCGGCATGCCGCTCAAGGAGGAGGAGGCGCGCGCGAAGGAAGGCGGTGCGAGCGGATACCTCCCCAAGGACGTGGACCTCGACCGGCTTTCCGCGGCGATCCGTGAAATCGCCGCGAAGGACGGGGTCTTCGCGCACGAGGAGTTCCAGTCCGCACCGTCGCCGCTCACTGCGCGCGAGATGGACGTCCTGAAGCTCGTCGCCCAGGGCAGGCAGCGGGACCAGATCGCGGCGGAGCTCGGCATCGGTTCGGAGTCCGTCAAGACCCACATGAAGGGCATGATGACGAAGCTCGGCTGTCCCAACGCGACCTCGGTCGTCGGGAGGGCCTACGAGCTCGGCATACTGAGGGCCTGAATGACCCTGCCGCTGCTACTTGCCGCCGCATTCACGAACCTGACCGGCGTGGTCACGTTCGAGAGGAGCGGGCTTCCGTTCTACTTCATCGAGGCGTCGGACGGCTCGAACTGGCGGGTCGAGCGGACGGCGTCGACCAACGCCGTCGTCGGGGACGTCATAGAGGCCTGGGGCGAGAGGGAGCCGTCCGCCGTCAAGAACAGGCTCGCGACCAAGGGGCTGAAGGTCCTGTCGCACGGCGAGGCGCCTCTGCCGAAGGAGGTCGAGATACCGGAAATCTTCGCGGGAATCATGCCGTACGGGGACGCTCGCTGGTACGGCGGACTGTTCGCGACGGAAGGGCTCCTGAGGGACATCAACAGGCGCCAGAACTCCACGCAGCTTCTCGTCGGCGACGGCGAGTACAACCTCCAGGTCGAGATACCGATTCCGCTCGAGGAATCCCTTCCGGACAAGCTGGTGCAGGGCGCGACGGTGCGCATAGTCGGTTCGCTGGCGTACACGTCGATCGAGAACTACGACGAGTCCGTGTTCGGGAGGATCGAGAACGTCGAGCTGCTGCCGACCTCGTCGGACGCCGTCGAGGTCGTGAAGCGCGCGCCCAAGCCTCCGTTCTGGACGGGACGGCGCGTGGCGGGAATCCTCGGAATCCTGGGTCTCGTGGTGTTCGTCCTCTTCGTCTGGGCGGCGACCTTGAGGAGGATGGTGAGAAAGCGCACGGACGAACTCGCCGAGTCGATACGCGAGCGCGAGACGGTGCGCATCGAGGCGGATGCGGCCAGGCGCGAGAGGCTGCGCCTCGCCGCCGACCTCCACGACGGATTCCAGCAGTATCTCGCGAGCGCGATGTTCCGCCTCAAGGCGGCGCGCAACTACCTGCCGAAGGAGGCGACGCGCTCCGCCGAGCAGCTCGCGGAGGTCCAGGCGGCGCTGCAGCATACGCAGACGGGACTGAGGTCGACCCTCTGGGCCATGAACGAGGAGAGCGAGGGGCCCGAGTCCCTGATGGCCCTCTTCGGCTTCGCGGCGCGAAGGATGGCGCACTGGGACGGCAAGGTCGAGATCGCCGCCGAGGGGGAGGAGCGCGCAATCGCGCGCAAGAGCGCGGGCACTCTTCTGCTGATAATGCAGGAGGCGGTGGGCAACGCCCTGAAGCACGGCAGGGCGGCGCACGTGAGGGTGCGGCTCGTCTTTTCGGACAGCAGGCTCGTCATGTCCGTCGTCGACGACGGAATCGGGTTCGACAGCGAGCGCGTGATGGAATCGGGGCACTACGGCATGGCGTCGATGGAGCGGCGCTGTTCCGAGCTCGGCGGCGCCATGACCGTCTGGTCCAAGCGGGGCCTCGGCTCCCGCATAGACTTCTCCCTGCCCCTCGAATAGGCGGCCGGCATCGGTCACGCCGGCTGCCGATTGCCGATTATCGATCCGACGGGGGTTGCCAAGACGGCGGCGTTTGGTGTATAATTGCACCAATCATGACTATCCGTGGACTTCTTGAAGGCTCCGCAATGCGCATTCCGCACAATGTCGCGATGCGCTGGTGCGAGAACAAGGAATGGAAATCGAGGACATGGGAGGAGTTCCTCGTCAACGTACGAGAGACGGCTGAGGGCTACGGCACGAGGTTCGGGCTCCGGCCGCGCGAGGAGAACGTCGCCCTCATCCTGCCCAACCAGCCGGAATGGATGGTCTCGTACCTCGCGCAGGCGGGAGCGGGACTCGCGGTCGTCCCCGTCGACCCCAAGCTCCACGCCGAGGAGGTCTTCTACATCCTGAACGACGCCGAGGTGGCGGTGGTGACTACCGACAAGGCGCACCTGAGGATGTTCCTTGAGATCGCGCCGCGGCTTCCGCATCTCCGCGGGATCGTCGTCGTGGACGGCATCATCTTCAACGGACAGAAGATCGGCCGGGCGGACGTCGTGGGCTTCAAGTCCCTCTGCATCCGCGACGGCGGCGAGTGGTACGACCTCAACATCGCGCAGCCGTCGGACGTCGCGTCCATCATCTACACGTCCGGGACGACGGGCAGGCCGAAGGGCGCGATGCTCACCCACTCGAACTTCCTGCACGACATAGTCGGCTCGTTGCAGTGCTTCGGAGCGAAGGTGACGGAGCGCGACTCCATCTTCCTCGTCCTGCCGCTCTTCCACGCGTTCTCGTTCACGGCGAACTTCGTCCTCGCGATGGTCGTCGGCTGCCAGATTTGCTTCATGCAGTCCCTGAGGACGGTCGTGCAGGACATCAAGACCCTGAAGCCATCCATCATGATGGCGGTTCCGCTCCTTGCGGAGAAGATATTCGAGAAGATCGAGGAGGCGCTCGCGAAGTCGAAGGCCGCCAGGTTCCTCTTCGCGATCGGCCTTCGCGGACCCGTGATGCACATGGTCAAGCTGCGTCTGGGCGGCAGGCTCAGGTTCATGATCACCGGCGGCGCGCCGTGTCCGCACCATGTCCTCAAGGGCTTCAACAGGATGCACATCAGGTTCCTCGAGGGCTACGGACTCACCGAGTGCTCGCCTGTCGTCAGCGTGTGCGGTCCCGAGATCGACGCCGTAGGCTCCATCGGCAAGGCGGTCTCCGGAATCAGCGTAAGGCTCGGCGACGAGAACGAGAACGGCGTGGGCGAACTTCAGGTGAAGGGGCCGATCGTCATGAAGGGCTACTACCACAACGAGGAGGCGACGAAGGAGGCCTTCACGGAAGACGGCTGGTTCAAGACCGGCGATCTCGCGTCCATCGACAAGGACGGCGTCATATCGATTCGCGGCCGCAAGAAGGCCCTGATAGTGAACCGCGAGGGCAAGAACATCTATCCCGAGGAGGTCGAGAACTGCATCGCGAAGGAGCCGTCCGTCGCCGACATCATCGTGGTCGGCTACACGGAGGGCGGCTTGCCCGGAGAGCGCGTCGGCGCGATCGTGCATCCCGACGAGGAATGGTTCAAGGCGCAGAACGGAGGGACGCTGCCGGAATGGGAGGCGATGGAGAAGTCGGTGATAAAGGCGGTGCAGACGCGCTGCGCGGAGCTCGCCGACTACAAGCGCGTCCGCAAGGTCGTGGCATACAGGGATCCGCTCGAGCGCACTTCGGTCGGCAAGATCCGCCGCGTGAAGTATCAGGGAAAGCTTGACGAGTGATTGGCGGCCGGCGGAGAGAGAAGTAGATTGAAGAACCTGTATCTCGTTTGGCTGGCATGGCCTGAGAAGTGCTTCCGCGCGGACGCGGAGGCGCTTCGGCTATTGGAGTCTCTCGTTCCGGCGGGGAGCGACGTCGAGTCGGTCTCGACCGAGTCCGAATTCCTCGCGAGGCTCCCCGAGGCGACGCACGCGATAGTCTGGAACTTCAGGTCCGAGTGGTTCGCAAGGGCGGGGAGCCTGAGGCTCCTCGCGACGCCGGCCGCCGGAAGGGAGCTCGTCCCGACGAAGGGGCCTGACGGAGTGAAGATCCATTTCGGCGGATTCCACGGTGCGATAATCGCGGAGAGCGTCGCCGCGTTCGTCCTCGCGTGGGCGCGCGGATTCTTCAGGCCGGAGGTCCGGGTCCCCGTCGACGACTGGGGCCGCCGATGGCCCCGCGTCGCGATGGGCGACAAGTGCCGCCGCGTCGCCGGCACGCGCGCGGTGATCGCGGGATACGGAAGGATAGGAAAGGCGATCGGCGCGAAGCTCGAGGCGCTCGGAGTTTCGGTGAAGGGATTCGGACGCTCCAGCGCGGCGGAGCTCCCGTCCGCCGCGCGCGAGGCGGACTGGTTCGTGATGGCTCTGCCCGGCGACACCGGGACGGACGGATTCCTGGGAGAGAGCCTCATCGCCGAACTTCCGCGCCGCGCGGTGGTAGTCAATATCGGCCGCGGGAACGCCGTCGACGAGGCGGCCCTCCTGAAGGCGCTCGAGGACGGGCGCATCGCGGGCGCGTACCTCGACGTATTCCGCGGGGAGCCGGGTCCGCTGGGCGGTGAGCCGGGGCCGATCCTTTCGCGCACGTCCGGCCTGCCGTGGAACCTCGTGACGACGCCCCACTCGTCCGCCTTTTCCGGCGACTATCTGGAAATGTGCTTTAGGGAGCTAGGCGATGAAGGGCTCCTTTGACGTCGATTCGGTCGAGGAGACCTGGGCGCTGGCGCGCGAGTTCGCGAAGGAACTGTCGCCTGGCGACATAGTATGCCTCGAAGGGGACCTGGGCGCGGGCAAGACGACGTTCGTGCAGGGACTCGCGGCGGCGCTGGGCGTGAAGGGACGCGTCACGTCCCCGACATTCTGCATAGTGCAGGAGCACGCCGGTCCGCCTGCGGCGGAAGCGGGCGGGGACTCGGCGTCCGGCGGTCGGCGGCCCGTTCTGCTGGTGCATATGGACTTGTACAGACTGCACGGGGAGGACGACGTGCTGGCGATAGGGTGGGAGGACTACCTTTCGCGTGGAGCCATCCTGGCGGTCGAATGGCCGGAAAGGGCCGGGAGTCTCATCCCGCCCGACGCACGGCATGTCGCCTTCCTCCACATGGGGGAAGAAAATCGCCGAATCCGCATTGACATCGGCGATATAAAAAGTGTATAATACAGCACGACAAATGGTGATACCATATCTTAGAACGATTCTTGTCACTCTGCTGGCGACCGTGCTGTGCGGTTGCTCGTGGCTTTCGTCGCTTTACGATTCCGCCTTCGGCAAGGAGGAGGAGCGCGTCGACGTCACGCAGTTCGCCCGCTGGTCGGACGGCAAGCCGAGGCTTCGTCCCGGCGTCGCCGTCATCGTCAACGTGGGTGTCGCCGGCAGGCAGAGTTCGAAGTTCGAGGCGCTCGTCGATCAGAACGGCGACATCACCATTCCGTATCTTCTCAAGGAGCCGGTCCATTGCGACAACATGACTCTCGACTCCCTCAGGCAGAAGCTCGTGAAGGCCTACAAGGAGTTCATCAAGGAGCCTCAGGTCTCCGTCTACTTCGCCCCGTTCGACGAGCTGACCGGCGTGAGCCCGTACGGCACGGTGAAGGTCCTCGGGGAGGTGCAGAGGCCTGGTCCGGTGAACATGCCGCCCACGATGGAGCTCACGGTGCTCAAGTCGCTCCAGGCCGCGGGCGGTTTCCGCCCCTTCGCGAACAAGCGCAAGGTGCAGGTCACCCACTGCAACCAGGACGGCACGCTCGACAGGACTATCGTCGACACTGTCCTGATAGGCGAGGAGGGCCGCGGCGATCTTGACAGGAAGCTCATGGACGGCGACGTCGTGTGGGTCCCGGAGCGCATGTACTGACGGTAACGATTGGCTAATTTACAACAGAACTGAAAGGAACAAAAAGAACATGAAAAAAGTATTGACGACTGGTATCGCAGCCATGGCCATAGCGGCCGCGGCGGGAGCGATGACTCTGTCCGAGGCCAACGGCAAGCTGGCCGAAGCGGCCGAGAAAGCCGACACGATGTCCGCTGTGACGAAGGGACTGTCCGCCGGCGATCAGGTGAAGTTCCTTAATTCCGTCAACGGAGCCATCGCGGCGATGCCCGTTTCCGACGCCGAGAAGACCGCGAAGTACGTGGATGCGTCCAAGGCGGCCCTCAAGAACGCGGCCGACGGCAATCTCACCGCGCTCGTCGCCGAGACCTTTGCGACCGCGTCGCTCGAGTCCCTCGCGCAGATGAACGAGCAGTTCGCCAAGGAGCTCTTCAACCGCAACGCCGACGCCGCGCATCCCGTTTCCGACGCCGACATGAAGAGCAAGGCGACCGCCACTCTCGACGCTGTCAAGGCCCGCAACGCGAAGTCCGACGTCTCGAACGCCGACGAGCGCAACGCACTCGCCGCGCTCATGTTCATCCGCGCGTCCGAAGGCAAGCCCGCCGATCTCCGCAAGGAGCTGACCGACAGCCTCGGCAACGACGAGGCCGCCGGCTGGATCGCCGCCGCCCTCGGCGAGGGAGAGCCCAAGACCTACGAGCCGATTCTCGGCACCTCCGAGTCGGAAGAGGAGTCCGGCGGCAGGGGTGCGGCCGTGGCCCCCAATGTCATGGTCCAGACTCCTGCGGACGGAACGGCCGCGCTCCTCGGCGGGCTCGCCGACACCGTCGGTTCTGACGGCAAGGTCGCGAGCTCCATCTCCGATGTGGCCCTGGACATGGACGCGACGCAGTATGCGCTTCCCGAATCGCTCACGGACGTCGGCATGAACCGCGTTCCGCGCACGCTCAATCCCGAGAAGCCCTACTACAACGGCATCAAGCGCGGCGACTCGGTCGAGGAGGAGGATGAGCCCTATCGCTATCCCTACGAATGATATCACCGAGATAAATTCCACGACTAATTTCAAAGGAGAAAAATGAAGAAAATTCAACTTCTGACGATGTGCACGGTCGCGGCGGCCGTTGCAGCGCAGGCGGCCGAGATGGATGCGGAGCAGAAGGGCTTCCGCTTCATCAACGATCGTCTCACGTTCAGCCCCTACGTGGCCCTCTCGTACACGTACGATTCCAACATCGACTCGTCCAAGCATTCGAAGTCCGGTTCGCAGTGGGTCGTCAATCCCGGAATCGTCGGCGTATACAAGGACGACAACTGGAAGATCGACGGCCAGGTCTGGTACCAGTACCACGCCTACAACCGCTACACCTCCCAGCTCAACTCCTCGAGCTTCGGCGAGAAGCTGAGTCTCGACTGGCAGAACGCCAAGGCGGACGAGGCCGGCTGGTTCCTCAAGATGGCCGAGAGCTTCGAGCAGATCGCGCAGGACGACGATATGACGGACCATGACGGCCGCGGCATCGGACGCGACCGCAAGCAGTTCAAGTTCGACGCCATCCTCGAGCGTCGCGTCAACGAGAGCCTGCATGCGGGCATTCTCGGCAACTACTACTATCTCGACTACGACAACGACGTCGAGAAGTATTCGACGCTCTACGGCTGGAAGCGCCTCTCGCTCGGCGGCCAGGTCGGCTACACCGTCAACAAGTGGATGGACCTCATCGTCGCTTCGGACTACCAGTGGTTCTGGCAGGACAACGACAAGGACAGCGACTACCACACCGGCGACGCCTCCCGTCGCGGCAAGCGCGTGAGCAGCGATTCCAGGGGCTGGTCCGTCATGGGCGGCATCCAGACGCACGCGACAGAGAAGCTCTCCTACCGCGTCCTCGCCGGCTGGTCCCGCTTCGAGTACGGCAACGGCGTGGATGACATTGACGGCTGGACCTACCAGGTCAGCTCCAAGTGGCAGATCGACGACGAGAACACGACCTCGCTCATGCTCCTCGGCTCGAGCTACTACCAGCCGTCCGAGCGCGAGTGCGGCAGCGCCCTCAAGGTCTATACGGTCAGCCTCGGCCTCGCGAAGGGCCTCGTCCGCAACAAGCTCCGCGCCACGTTTGACCTCGCCTATCGCAAGGAGACCCACGAGTACACCGAGTACAAGGAGGATGACTACGACGAGGACATCTACACCGCCCGCGTCGGTCTCGTCTACCAGCTGAACCGCATGTTCTCGATCTTCGGTCGCGTCGAGTACCAGACCGAGGAGACCTCCAGCGGCGGACCCCGCAGCCACGAGTACGACTATGACCGCTGGCGCGGCACGGTCGGCGTCCGCCTGTCCTACTGACAGTGCAGGCGTTTATCTCAAAATACGGATTAGCGGCGCACCTTGCCTTGCTGGCGGTGACGCCGCTCTTCCTATCTCCCTTTTGCGAGGAGGCGACGATTGCGAAGAGTCTCGTGTGGATGTCCGCGATCGGGGCCCTGTGGCTTCTCCTGGAGCCTTCCCGCAAGAGCGACGAAATGCTGCATGACGCGAGGCTTCGCGTCGCCGGCGCACTGGTGCGAGATCCTCTCTTCTGGTTCTTCGTCGTCATTGCGCTGCTCTCCGGACTGAGGGCCCTCAACGGCGGAATGGAGCGCATATACGATCCGTCCGTCCGCAGGTGGCTCGTCACGGCTCCTCCGTGCGGCTTCTTTCCCGGGTGCGCGACGGGAAGCGGATTCCTCTCCTTCGCCACGATCCTTGCGCTGGGCGTGGTTGTGGAAGGCTGCCGCCTCGCGCTCGGCAAGTCCGCCAGAACAGCCTTCGCCGCCACGTTTTCCATTGCCGCGGCGTCCGGCGGCGTCGCCGCGGCCATCGCAAACCTCCACAGCGAGGACCTTGTCAGCTCTCCCGGACTTGCCTTCGGCTTCGCGTTTCTCGCGTCGATTGTCGCGGCGGCTGGAATCTTCGAGTGCAGGTGGCAGCGCTACCTCCTGCTGTTTTCATTCGCCATGGGAGGCTCGGCCACGGGACTGTTCTACTTTTCCACTCCGCCCGTCCTCTTCTCCTTCGCGGTCGCAGGCGTCCTCTTCATCGCCGGATCCGCCGCATATCTGGCGATCTGCCGGACCGGGGCGGACGTCGCAAGGTTTCTCGTCGTCGTGGTCGTCTCGGCCGTAGTCCCGGTGCTTCTTGGCATATGCACGGTCGATCCCGAGGTCACGAGGACCCACGGCGCCTTCGCGATGACGATGGCGGAATTCCCGGACAACCTGTTCGGCGAAGGATTCTGGGAGCGCCGCGCGGCGCTTTCCGATTTCGCCGCGACGTTCTGGCGCGAGAACATGTGGACCGGAACCGGGGTCGGGACATACCCGCTTGAACTCTGGATTTCAGGAGGCTCCGCAAAGGGACTCGCCTCGCAGGCCCCGCTCAATGGATGGTGGCTTCTCCTCTCCGAGCGCGGAATCATCGGGGCGATAGCGCTCGCAGTGCCTTTCGCGTTCATGCTGTATTCGCTCCTGCACAGGGCCTGGATAGCGATAAGATTCCGTCGCGCCGCGTTCTTTCCGCTCGTCGCCCTCGGGATCGTCGCGCCGATGCTGGTCGCCGCGGACGGTCTCGTCGATTCCTCGGCCATGAGGCCTGACGCCATTCTCGCCGCGTTCGCGCTCTTTGCGCTTGCGGCCAGTTCGCTGCCGATTCCGCGCCTCTTGGGCAAGGGCGGAAACGAAGAGGACGTCAAGGGCGAAGCTTAAAAAGGACAACAAGGATATGGCAAACAAACCCCTTTACTACGGAACCTCAAAGTCCTCGCCGATGTACTACGGCTCCTCGAAGCCCATCTACGGCGGGGGCGGCGGGGGCGGACCGATGTACTACGGAGGCTCCGGAGGCCCGTCGTACGGCGCCTACGGATCCTACGGCAACTACGGATCCTACGGCAACTACGGGTCGTACGGCAGCTACGGCGGCAACCAGCAGGACGGGTCCTCCATGGTGGGCACGATCACGGTCGGACGCATACTGCGCGTCATAAGCCAGCGCTGGCTGTCGGTGTTCGTGTTCCTGCTGATAGGGCTCATCATATCCTGGGCGATATACATGATTTCGCCGAGGATCTACGAGGCGACCGGCGAGTTCACGATGGACATACGCCACGCCGTGGGCCGTCCGTCGTCCGTCATGGACGAGGTGCTCCCCGACCTCGGCAACAACTACGCGGAGATTTTCAACACGCGTCTTACGACATGGCGCTCCCCGGAGATGATGCAGGAGATCGTCAGCCTGTACAACAAGGGCCAGGAGGCGGCCGCGGCGGTGGGCGAGGCCTCGTCCGTTCCCGTCGACGAGATATACGCCGCCCTCGCCGAGTCGGAGATGGAGCTCCAGCGCAACTCGCGAATAATCACCATATCTGTCCGCTCCAAGGACCCCAGGCTCTCCGCCGACCTCGCGAACGCGTACGTCGAGGCCGTCAGGCTGCACGCGGAGGAGGAGAACAGGAAGCGGGTCGAGGACAAGGTCCGCGACACGCACGCCAACGTCGAGCAGAAGAACCGCGAGCGCGACCAGCTGAGCCAGGCGATATCGGACTTCCGCATCAACAACGGAGTGGACGTGCTCCGCTCCCACCGCGACACGCTCAAGCAGTCGATAACGAAGACGACCGCCGACATACTCGAGCTCGAAGGCCAGGTCACGCAGCTCGAGGAGTGGAAGAAGCTCCTCACTGCGGTCAAGGACAATCCGGAGAAGTTCGGCTCGCTCGCCTCTGGCGCGCCCCGCGCGCAGGAGATCGCGACTGAGTACAGCGCCTACCAGAAGGCCTCGGCGGAGCATGCGGCGCTGCTCGTCAACTTCCAGGCCGAGCATCCCGAGGTGAAGGCGAAGGCCCAGGAGCTGGAAGGGGCCAGGCAGCGGTTCCTCGACGCGACGACGCGCGCGCTGGAGACGGGGACCGCCACGCTGGAAACAGCGCGCAAGGCGCTCGATGTGCTGCGCCAGAAGCGCGACGACATGAACAACGACCTTGCCTCCGACGAACAGAAGATCGTCCTCGCCGAGTCCGGACTGAACAAGCTGGAGAGCGAGCTCAAGATCACCGAGGAAATATACAAGAACCTGTACAACACCGAGGTCGAGCTCCGCAAGGAGGCGCAGTCCAACGACGAGAGGATCAATGTCGGACGCAAGGCGCTTCCGCCCAAGAAGTACGTTCTTCCGGATCCGCTGATCATTTTCGGCATAGGAGTCTTCCTCTCGCTCTCCCTCGGAGTTCTGTTCGTCCTTATCATGGACAATCTCGAGGACACCGTCGTCAACCTGGCGGACATCGAGGGCCGGCTCGCCCTGAAGGTTCTCGCCGTATTCCCGCACGTGAGCCGCAAGCGTCGCGAGAACGTGGCGAAGTTCATCCTGGAGGACAGGTATTCGCAGTTCTCCGAAACGGTCGCAGGGCTCCGCAACCTCCTCGATTCTCCGCGATACGAGGCGATGAGCCACTGCCTTCTCGTCATCTCCACCCAGCCGGGCGAAGGCAAGACGATCACCTCCACCTCGCTCGCCATCTCCTACGCCCAGGCGGGGCGCAGGGTGCTGCACGTCGACTTCGACCTCCGCCGTCCGCGGCTCGCCAGGATCTGGGGCGTCGAGCTCACCCTGGAGACCAGCTTCTCCCATGCGCTGCAGAAGTCCGGTTCGACCGTGCCGGACTTCTCGAGGCTCGCCAACAAGTCGCAGGTTCCGGGGCTGGACGTCATCTGCTCGCTGCCGCCGGAGGGCGTCACTCCCGCCAACATCTTCGGTTCGAACGTGGTGAGCGAGTTCTTCGCGTGGGCGCGCTCGCATTACGACCGCGTCATCATCGACGCGCCGCCGTACGGAGTGGTGGGCGACGTCGTCTCGCTTTCGATGCTGGTCGACGGAACGCTCATAATGTGCTGCCCCGACAGGACGCACTTCAAGCCGATCCAGTATTGCTCGCGTTCGCTCGCCGAGGCCGGGGCGAACATCCTGGGCGTTGTCGTCAACGACGTCGACGTGTCCAATTCCACCGCTTTCGCGACGAGCGGACATCGCGGCTACGGCTACGGCTACAGCTACGGACCTTCAAAGTCCAGGAAGGGCGACGGCGAGAAGCTCGTCGCGCCCGAGGACAGGGACGAGACCGTGCCTGACGGAGCGCCGGGCGCCGAAGTGGACGGAGACGACTTCACCGACGATGACTAGCGTCTTCATAGACGGTTCGGCCGGAACCACCGGACTGCGCATACGCGAGCGGCTCGCCTCGCGCGCGGACCTTTCCGTCTCGGTGCTTCCGGACGACTTGAGAAAGGACGTGTCCGCGAGACGCGACGCGCTCAACGCGGCCGACGTCGCATTCCTCTGCCTTCCCGACGCCGCCGCCGTCGAGTCCGCAGGACTCGTCGAGAATCCCGATACGGTGGTGATCGACACGTCGACGGCGCATCGTACGGCGGACGGATGGGAGTACGGATTTCCCGAACTCGCCGGAAGGCGCGGGCGCATCGCCGTGGCGAAGCGCATCGCGAACCCGGGATGCCACGCGACCGGCTTCATCGCGCTCGTCGAGCCTCTCGTCCGCGCGGGGATCGTCGCGAAGGACGCGGTGCTTTCGGCCTTCTCCCTCACCGGATATTCGGGCGGAGGCAAGAAGATGATCGCCGCCTACGACTCCGCCCTCGCCCCGGACTCCGCATCCCGCACCCCTGACTCCGCACTCTATCTCGGCGGCCGCCAGTACGCGCTCGGCCAGACGCACAAGCACCTTCCCGAGATGGTCAAGGTCTGCGGACTTTCCAACGCGCCGGTCTTCTCTCCGATAGTGGTTCCGCATCTCGCCGGAATGGAGGTGACGGTCCAGCTCCCCGGCGGAAGGGTCGGGGAAATCAGGGACGTCTACCGTTCGTGCTACAAGTCGGGGTTAGTCCGCTTCGTCGAGAGCGACGACGGCGACGGGTTCCTTTCATCCGCGGCGCTTTCGGGACGCGACTCCCTCGAGGTCTCCGTCTGGGGATGCGACGGACGCGTTATCCTCGTCTCGCGCTTCGACAATCTCGGCAAGGGCGCCTCCGGCGCCGCAATCCAGAACATGAACATCGCGATCGGCGCGGACGAGACGGAGGGACTCGTCGAGTGAACGCCGTCCGCAGGAGCGAGGAGCTGAACGAGCGCAACACCGCGTTCGACAACTCGCTGCGTCCGCGCGACTTCGACGGATTCGTCGGCCAGCAGAAGGTCCGCGACAGGCTGCTCCTCGCGGTCGAGGCCGCGAAGGCCCGCGGCGAGACACTCGACCACGTCCTGTTTTCGGGCCCGCCCGGGCTCGGCAAGACCACTCTCTCCTACATCCTCGGCGAGGCCATGGGCGTCAACGTCAAGACGACATCCGGCCCTGTCATCACGAAGCCCGGGGATCTCGCGGGACTCCTCACCTCGCTCGAGCCGGGCGACATCGTCTTCATCGACGAGATACATCGCATGGCCAAGACCGTCGAGGAATACCTCTACAGCGCGATGGAGGACTACGCGATAGACATCATGATCGACCAGGGTCCGAACGCGCGGTCGGTCCGCCTCGAGCTCCCTCGCTTTACGCTCGTCGGGGCTACGACGAGAATCGGACTCATCGCGGCGCCGCTCAGGGCGCGCTTCGGTCTCGTCAACCGTCTCGACTACTACGATCCGGAGTCCCTCGCGGAGATCGTCCGCCGCAGCGCCGCCAGGCTCGGCGTCGACGTGGACGACGACGGTGCGCTGGAGATCGCGCGGCGGAGCCGCGGAACGCCGCGCATCGCGAACAATCTCCTGCGTCGCGTGCGCGACTATGCGCAGGTGCGGGCCGACAATTTCATCACCGGCAAGGTCGCCACGGAGTCTCTCGGTCTCCTCGAGATAGATCCGCACGGACTCGACGACATGGATCGCCGGATTCTCGAGACGATCTGCGTCAAGTTCGGCGGCGGCCCCGTCGGACTCTCCACGATAGCGGTATCCGTCGGAGAGGAGGCGGACACCGTCGAGGAGGCGTACGAGCCGTTCCTCATCATGGAAGGCTGCCTCGAGCGCACTCCGAAGGGCCGCGTCGCGACGCCGCTCGCCTACGAGCGGCTGGGCCTCAAGTCGGGGAGCTGATGGCCGGGCACTCCATTCTGCGCAACGCGTTCACGGTCGGCGCCTTCACGTCGCTCTCGCGCCTTCTCGGACTCGTCCGCGAGATGATGCAGTCGCGCCTCATCGGCGCCGACATCGAGCAGTCCGCGTTCACCCTCGCCTTCGCCATCCCGAACATGGCCCGCAAGCTCTTCGGCGAGGGAGCGCTCACGGCCGCGTTCGTCCCCGTCTTCAAGGGCGCCGTCGAGACCGGGTCGAAGGAGAAGGCCGCGGCGCTCGCCCGGGCGGTGATGACAACGGTCCTCCTGATGCTCGCCGCAATCGTCCTCCTCGCGTTCGGCGGACTCGAGACGGTCGTCAAGTTCCGCGCCGAACTCGGCATAACCGACAACAGGCGGTTCCTCCTTACCGTTCGCCTCGTCAAGACGCTTCTTCCGTACATGATATTCATCTGCGGGGCGGCGTTCGGAATGGGCGTTCTGAACGCGCTCGGAAGGTTCAAGGCGTCGAGCTTCATGCCGTGCCTCCTGAACATCGTGTGGATCGGAATGCTCGCCTGGATCGCGATATTCCCCGATCTCAGGCCGGACCAGCGAATCCACCGCATCGCCATGGCGATACTCGTCGCCGGCGCAGTGCAGTTCGCGTTCATGCTCTTCGCTATGCACAGGGCCGGAGTGCCCCCGGGAATCACGTTCTCCGGATGGCGCGACACGGCGGTCGTGAAGGTCTGGAAGAACCTCGGGGTCGCCGCGCTGGGCGCGGGGGCGATACAGCTGAACTACATGCTCGACCAGATTCTCGCCCAGCTCGCATCCCCCTGGGCCGCGGGCGTCATCGGATACGCCGAGAGGCTCATGGATCTCCCGCTCGGCGTGATAGGCGTCGCGTTCGGGACGGTCCTCCTGCCGTCGTTCGCCGGCCTCTTCGCCAGGAACGACATGGACGGCGCGAGGAAGGCGCTCGGCGATTCGGTCAACTCGCTTCTTTTCATAATGGTCCCTGCCGCTGTCGGACTCGGCGTTCTCGCCTACGAGACGACGGGCGTCATTTACCAGGGCGGCGAGTTCGACGCGACCGCTACGACGCGCGTCGGAAGGGCTCTCGCGATGTATGCGGCAGGGCTCGGATTCTTCGGATTCCAGAAGATACTCATTCCCTGGTTCCAGAGCCAGAACGACATGAAGACTCCTCTCAAGGTCTCCGTCGCGACGGTCTGCCTCAACGCCGTGCTCAACATCCTCGCCGTATGGCTGCTGCCGGTCGAGTGGCGGCACGTCGGTCTCGCCGCTTCCACGGTCCTCTGCTCCATGGTCGGGTGCGCCATGCTTCTCCTTGCGGCGAAGAGGAAGAACGGCGAG
This sequence comes from Kiritimatiellia bacterium, assembly GCA_017418445.1. Classification (GTDB taxonomy): domain Bacteria; phylum Verrucomicrobiota; class Kiritimatiellia; order RFP12; family UBA1067; genus UBA1067. Next base: position 4,449 of record JAFONM010000039.1, on the reverse strand, counting down.
CTCGGACTCTCCCGCTGCCTCGGCCCGCTCGCGCGCATCCTCGCGGCGTCCGGCGCGATGGCCGCGGCGCTCGTCACGGCGCGCAGGTTCCTTCACGTCAGTCCCGCAGTCGATCTTGCGGTTCTGGTGATGCTCGGCGGAGCCGTCTACTTCGCCGTCGCGATCCCTCTCACCCGCGGAAAGATAAGGCTCAGGCGATGAGCGAAATTGCAGAAGAGCGCGCGAGGATGAAGAAGGTCCTCGACCGTCTCGCGGCGAAGATCGGCGAGTCGGATTTCCGTTCCGGCGACCCCGCCGGAATCGTCGGGGAGTTCGACGCCATTCCCGGCCGCACGCAGCTGGACCTCGAAATCGCGGCGCTCTTCGTCGCCATGATCTCGTGGGGCAACCGCAAGGCCATCCGTTCCGCAGCGCGCAGGCTGGTCTTCGAGGAGATGGAGTCCCGTCCCGCCCGCTACGTGCGGGAGGGGCTTTTCGAGGGGAAGGGGCGCGGAACCTTTGCGAAATGCGTCTACAGGACTCTCGACTTCCGCCACTTCCAGGCGGTTTGCCGCAATCTCCGCGCGGCGCTGCGCGGGAAGACGACGATCGAGTCGCTGGTCGCGGGACTTGACGCGCCGGCGGCGCTTGGAGTCCTGTGCAGGATCCTCGAGCCGGCGAACGTCGGCGCCCCGGGACGGAGTCCGTGCAAGCGCATCTCGATGTTCATGCGCTGGATGACGCGCCGGGGCGCGCCGGACTTCGGGATCTGGAAGTCGCGCTCCGAGTCGGATCTCCTCGCCGTGATGGACGTCCACGTCAACCGTCAGACCCGGGCGATGAGGGAATGCAGGACGCCGTCCTGGAAGGGGTGTCTCGAGCTGACGTCGATCTTCAGGTCGTGGGATCCCGTCGACCCGCTCAAGTACGACGTCGCACTGATGCTCCTCGCCGACGGGTGGGATGCCGCCGGCCCGGGCGAGAGGCGAGGATGAGGAAGCGCCGGCATCACTCCCTGCCTTCGCCCGCTGGAAAGAATGCGGCGGGAATGGTATAATATGGGCGTCATGAAAATAAGATACCAGTCGAAGGTTATCGAGACATCCGTCGCGACGCTTGGCGCTCTCCTCGCGGAGATGGGCGCCAGGAACGCCGTCGTGGAGATGAACGGAGACTTCATTCCGCCAGGCAAGGGGCTGGATCGTCCGCTCGCGGAAGGGGACTCCATAGAGGTTTTCGCCATCGTGGGAGGCGGCTGAGGATGGACGTCGGAGCATACGCCACCGAGGCCGAGCGCGAGAAGCTGCGTTCGCTGCGCGTCGGCATCGCCGGCGCGGGCGGACTCGGCTCCAACTGCGCGATGCATCTCGTCCGCTCCGGAGTCGGACACCTCGCGATCGCGGACTTCGACGTGGTCGCCGAGTCGAACCTCAACAGGCAGTTCTTCTTCCGCGACCAGATCGGCCGCCCCAAGGTCGACGCGCTTGCGGAAAACCTCCGCAGGATAGATCCCGAGGTCGACCTGCTCACGTACAGGGTCCGCGTCACGCCCGACAACTTCACGATGCTCTTCGCCGGATGCGACATCGTCGTCGAGGCCTTCGACGACGAGTCCGCGAAGAGGATGTTCCTCGTCGAGGCGCCGCACCTCGGCAAGCCCATGGTGTTCGCCAGCGGGATCGCGGGATGGGGTCGCTCCGACTCGGTGCGGCTCAAGAGGATGGGGCAGCACCTCGTCGTCGTGGGCGACGGAGTGAGCGCGGTGTCGCCGACGATGCCGCCCGTCTCTCCACGCGTTGGAATCGCGGCCGCCATGCAGGCGAACGCGGTCTGCGCGATAGCTCTCGGCGTCGAGCCGTGAGATTTCCGCATCGCGCGCAATTTTGATATAATACCCTTCATGAAATCCGAAGAAAGTCCCAGGTTCGAGGACAATCTAAAAGAGCTCGAGGAGCTCGTCCGCAAGATGGAGTCCGGCGGGGTGTCCCTCGACGAGATGATAGCCTCGTTCGAGAAGGGGCGCGAACTCGTCGAGAAGTGCAGGAAGGACCTTGAGGCGTTCCGCCTCAGGATAGAGAAGGTGACGGCCTCGGGCGGCGTCGCGGAGGTTGCCGCAAGGCCTGACGGAGACATCGAGATATGAGCAAGCAGATATACGTCCAGGCGCAGGCGGACTACATAGCCTCGCTCGCGAAGGCGGCGCCGGTCTCGGCCATAGAGGAGCTCGTGTGGAACGCGCTCGACGCCGATGCGCGCGAGGTGAGGGTGGATCTCGTTACGAACGCGCTCGGCGCGGTCGATGCGGTGCGCGTCTCGGACGACGGCACCGGAATCGACGTCTTCAAGGCCGATTCGACGTTCGGCTTCCTCGGAGGAAGCTGGAAGCGCACCGGCGGCGAGACGGACGGTTCGCACAGGCGTCTGCACGGGCGGCACGGCTGCGGGCGCTTCAAGGCGTTCGCGCTCGGCGCGCACGCAGAGTGGCGCACGACGGTCCGCGTCGGCGGCGAGAACCTTTCGTACGTCCTGTCTGGCGACCTCGACAATCCGGGCGTCTTCAACCTCGAGTCCAGTCCGACCCCTGGTCCCGGCACGGGCACCGAGGTGTACGTGACGAACGTCTCGGCGAACAGCGACTCCCTGCAGGATGCCGCCTCGACCGTCCAGTCTCTTGCCGCGAAGTTCGCGCTCTATCTCAAGAGCTACCCGGACGTCAGGATCTATTTCAACGGACTCCCCGTGACGCCGGTGATAGTCCAGCGCCGCACGACCGACTATTCGCTCAGGACGGAGGGCGGTGCCGAGGCGAAGCTCGAGATAATAGAGTGGAAGTGCAAGTTCCAGGGCGCGGGGAGAATCGTCTTCGCGGGCACGGACGGTTTCCAGCTCCACGAGCAGCCTGCCGGCGTGAGGTCCGGCGGAATCCCGTTCACGGCGTACCTCGTGTCGTCGCGCTTCCCGGCGCTCGCCGCCGAGAACGCGCTGGTCATGGACGAGCTCAATCCCGAGGTCAGGGGATACATCGACGCGGCCAAGGCGCAGCTCAAGGCGCACTTCCTGGTTGAGGCGGACGAGCACATAAAGGCTTTCCGCAAGGAATGGAAGAAGCGCATCGAGAACTTCTCCGAGACGGAGAAGCGCACGCTCCTGTCGCTGCTCAAGAAGAGCCTTAACGCGTCCGCGGCGGTCTCGTGACGGATAAGCCATTTTCAAGGAGAAAACAATGAATGCAGTAAAGTCGTTTCTGTTCGCGGACGTTCCGGTGAGCGTCGTCCACTTCGTCCTGTTCGTCATCGCGCGTTCCCAGAGGTGGAACTTCGTCGACGTGCTCGGACAGCCCGGGTTCTGGCTCGCCGATGTCCTCGGCGCCGACGGCGGCGGAATCCTCTGGTGGGTGGTGATGGTGTTCAACTCGCTCATATGGGGCGGCGTGGTCGCGACCGTCTTCGCGATCATACACGGCTCCACGAAGAAGTGATTCCGCCGCGATGAATGCGGTCTTCTTCGACATGGACGGGACTCTCATCGACTCCCGGGCCGATCTTGCAGCCGCAGTCAACCACACCCGCCGCGACCTCGGCATGGATCCTCTTCCTCTCGAGGAGGTGATCGCCAACGTCGGCCAGGGCGCGAGGCATCTCTTCGAGAAGACGATATGTCCGCTCGAGGAGGACGGCGCCACGAAGCCGGTCGCCGAACCCGGCGTCATAGACCTGATGGGCGGGTCCGCGGTCCCCGGGGGGAAACCGAAGGGCGAAGGGCTTCTCGATGTCTATCGCCGCCATTACGCGGAGCACATGCTCGATTCGACGGAGCTCTATCCGACGGTCCGCTCCACTCTTGCGGAACTCCGCGACCGCGGATGGCTTCTCGGGATAAACACTTCGAAGCCGCGCTTCGCGACATTGGCGATACTGGAGCACTTCGGGATGCTGCGCTACTTCGGGAACGCCATCGTCGCCGGAGGGGACTGTCAGGAGATGAAGCCGAGCGCGTTCCCGCTGCGTGAATGCGCCTCGCGCATGAACGGTCACCGGCTCTCGTCCCATGACTGGATGGTCGGCGACGCCTGGACTGACATGCAGTGCGCGACGAACGCGGGCGTGAAGGGCGCCTTCTGCACCTACGGCTTCGGGCAGCTCCGCGACTCCCGCGCGACCGTCCGCATCAACCGTCTCGAGGAGCTCCTCCGCTATTGCAGGGCGGAAGATTGACCGCCGCCCGGACCGGCCGGCAGGCCGCTGGCCGCCGGCTGCCGGTCGTCAGTGATTTCCCGCCCTTGCTTTCGGCGCGGGGAAATGCTAGAATTTCCGTAAAACCACCAACAACGGAAAGGGGTATAAAGAATGGAACTCAAGGGATCCAAGACCGAGAAGAATCTGCTGCAGGCGTTTGCCGGAGAATCTCAGGCTCGCAACAAGTACGACTACTTCGCGTCGCGCGCGAAGAAGGAAGGCTACGAGCAGATCG
>JAFONM010000038.1 GCA_017418445.1 Kiritimatiellia bacterium | reverse complement strand
GGACGTCTAGAACATCCTGCGGGGACTGATGTTCACCATGGTGATGATGGACGCCAAATACTTCAAGCCGATCGAAGACCCGAGGTCCGATTCCTCGGTCACCGCGCGCATCACACGCTATCTCGAGGACAACCTTGCGGCGGCCGACCTGCGGACTCTCTCGCGGGTGTTCCACTATTCGCCCGCCTACATCTCCCGTCGGTACCGCGAGGTGTCCGGACACTCTCTTTCGTCCACGCTTCTCAAGCTCCGCATGAAGCGCGCGCTCGTCCTCATGAAGAAGACCGGGTTCACGCTCGAGCAGATCGCGCCGATGGTCGGGTACAACGACAAGGGGACGTTCCACCGCGCCTTCCGCCGCGCATTCGGCACGACGCCCCGCGAATACCAGAAGCTCAGCAAGCGCGGCTGATCTTCGATCCGGCCGCTATGGACGGTGAAGGAATGTTGTGGTATAATCTTTCCCATGAAGAACTATCTCGCGATCGACATCGGCGCCAGCTCAGGCAGGCATATCGTCGGAAACGTCAGGGACGGGAAGATCGTCCTCGAAGAGGTCTACCGCTTCGACAACGGACAGGTCCGCAGGAACGGCCACGACTGCTGGGACATCGAGAAGCTGGTCGAGTCCGTCAAGGTCGGCATCGACGCCGCGGCCGCCAGGTGCAGGATTGACTCCATCGGCATCGACACCTGGGGCGTCGACTTCGTCCTCCTCGACGAGAAGGGCGGTCTCGTCTCGGACGCGGTCGCCTACCGGGACAGCCGCACCGCCGGGGCGGACGCCGAGATCGAGTCGAAGGTGATGTCCTTTGCGGAGCTCTATTCGCGCGCCGGAATCCAGAAGACTTCCTTCAACACCATCTACCAGCTCTGGGCCCTCAGGAAGGAGCATCCCGAGCAGCTCGAGAAGGCCGCTCACTTCCTGATGGTGCCGGAATACCTGAACTACCGCCTTACAGGCAACATCGTCCACGAATACACCGACTCCTCCACGACGTCGCTGCTCGACGCGGCGAAGAAGGACTGGGACTTCGATCTCATCGAGAAGCTCGGGTTCCCGAAAAAGATCTTCGGCAGGCTCGAGATGCCCGGCGCGACCGTCGGCGAATACAAGGGCATGAAGGTCGTCCTCCCCGCGCTCCACGACACGGGCTCGGCATACCTCGCCGTTCCCGCGCGCGACGACAGGGCCGTCTACCTCTCTAGCGGAACCTGGTCGCTCCTCGGCGTCGAGAACACGGCTCCGATAACGAACGAGGCGAGCCGCCTCGCGAACTTCACGAACGAGGGCGGCGCGTGGGGGCGCTACAGGTACCTCAAGAACATCATGGGGCTCTGGATGATCCAGTCCATCCGCCGCGAACTGAACGGCGTCAGCTACGTCGAGGGCAAGGGCGGAGACGCCGCCAAGGAGGCGCTCGCCAGGCTGTCCGATTACGAAGCCGGGCACAAGTACTCGTTCAACGAGCTCGAGATGGCCGCCCGCGGCTCGGGCGAGTACCAGGTCACCGTCAACGTCAACGACCAGCGATACGTAAATCCCGATTCGATGATCGGAGAGGTGATGGCGGCCGCAGCCGGCGAAGGCAGGGCTCCGTCGACAGTCGGCGAGCTGATGCAGTGCGTCTACAAGTCGCTCGCGGAATGCTACGCGGACGCCATAAGGAATCTCTCCGACATCACCGGCAGGACCTATACGTCGATCAACATCGTCGGCGGCGGCAGCCAGGACAAGTACCTCAACTCCCTTACTGCGTCCGCCACGGGGCTCGAGGTGTTCGCCGGACCCGTCGAGGGAACCGCCATCGGCAACCTCATCGTCCAGATGATCGCAGACGGAGAGTTCTCCGATCTCGCCGCGGCCCGCGCCGCGATCGTAAGGTAGACGCAGGCACAGCCGCAGGACCAATGCTCGAAACTCTCGCCTCGCACCTCGATTCCGCCGCGGCCATGGCCCCGACATGGGGACTCGTCCTCGTCTTCGCCTTCATGGCCGTCGAGTCGAGCTTCGTTCCGTTCCCGAGCGAGGTGGTGATGATTCCCGCCGGATTCCTCGCCGCGCGCGGCGAGCTCGGCCTCCCGGGCGCAGCGGCCCTCTCGGCGGCGATCGCCGTCGGCATCGCCGGCTCCCTCCTGGGCGCGTACGTGAACTATTTCCTGGCCCTCAAGGTCGGCAAGCCGTTCCTCCTGAAGTACGGCAGGTGGTTCTTCGTGAAGTCCGCGCCGCTGGAAAGGGCGTGCGAGATATTCAACCGCTACGGGGCCGAGACGACGTTCGTCTGCCGGCTCGTCCCCGTCGTGCGACAGCTCATATCGATTCCGGCCGGAATAGCGCGCATGCCGCTCTGGTCCTTCACGCTCTTCACCGGACTCGGCGCCGGAATCTGGACGACCGTCCTGGCGTTCGTCGGCTGGTGGCTCGGACGCACCGCCGGCGAACTGTCGTATCCAGAGCTCGTCAGGCGCGGAGCCGAGCTCTCGAAGGACAATCTACCGTGGGTGGTCCTCGGCGCCGTGGTGCTCGCCGCCCTCTACTGTCTCGCAGCGAAACTCGTGATGGGCGGCAGGAAGTGATACTCTCCGTCAGACATCTCCGCGTAGCGTTCAACCTGGGCGGCGGAAGGAAGTCCGTCCCCGTCCGCGACGTCTCGTTCGACATCCCCGGGAAGGGCAGGGTTGCCTTGGTCGGCGAGTCCGGATGCGGGAAGTCCCTCGCCTCCCTCGCCGTCGGGCACCTCGTCGACCGCGCCGAAATCACCGGGACGATCGAAGGCTCCCCGAAGATATCGTACGTCTTCCAGAATCCGATGCAGTCCCTCGATCCCGTGATGAAGGCCGGCAGGCAGATCGAGGAGGCGATGCCGTCCGGAAGGGGGGACGTCGCGCCGCTTCTCGAGTCCGTCGGACTCCCCGCCGACGTCGCCGGGAGATATCCGTGCGAACTTTCCGGCGGACAGCAGCAGCGCGTGATGATTGCGATGGCCCTCGCGGGCGAACCGGACGTCCTGGTCGCGGACGAGCCGACGACCGCCCTCGACGTGACGACCCAGCGCGACGTGCTCGACCTCATCGACCGCGTCGCGAAGGAAAGGGGGACGGCGATTCTCCTCATCACGCACAACCTCGGACTCGTCGCCAGGTATTCCGACTTCGTGAACGTCATGTACGCGGGCGAAATCGTCGAGGCCGGCCCCGTCCCCGAGGTCCTCGCCTCGCCTCGCCATCCGTACACGCGCGGACTTCTCGCCGCCGTCCCGCGCCTCGACGCACCGAAGGACGCGCCGCTGGCCGACATTCCCGGGACCGTTCCTCCGCCGACCGACTGGCCTGCCGGCTGCGCCTTCCATCCGCGCTGCTCCGTCGCCCGCCCGGAGTGCTCGTCTCCGTCGTTCTCCGGATGCCCGGAAATGCGCTAGCCCGGCCTCAGATATGGTATAATGTCCGCAATTCCATGATGACCATTTCATATCAGGTTAAGAGCGGCGTCTATGTGAACCTCACGAACCGATGTCCCTGCGCGTGCACGTTCTGCCTCAGGTCGAACGGGCCGGGGGTCTACGGGTCCGATCCGCTCTGGCTGGAACGCGAGCCCACCGTCGAGGAGACGATAGCCTCGGTCGAGAAGTGGGACTGGTCGAAGTTCCGCGAGCTCGTCTTCTGCGGTTACGGAGAGCCGACGGAGCGGCTCGACGACCTGCTCGCCGTCGCGCGGCACATGAAGGGCGCCCATCCCGACGTGAGGATTCGCGTCAACACGAACGGACTTTCGGATCTCGTGAACGGACGTCCGACGGCGCATCTCTTCAAGGGCCTCGTCGACTGCCTTTCGATAAGCCTCAACACGCCCGAGCCGAAGACTTATCTCGAGACCTGCCGGCCGAAGTTCGGCGAGGCCGCCTATCCCGCCATGCTCAAGTTCGCCGGCGAGGCGAAGGACTTCGTCCCCGAGGTCGTGATGACCGTGGTGGACGAACCGGTGACGTCGAAGGCGGACCAGGAGCGCTGCCGCGTCATATGCGAGCGCCTCGGCGTCCGCCTGAGGGTGAGGGCATACGAATCTTAAGACGCATACGGAGGACAACACTGTGATTACATGCACGATCATCGCGGCCGCCGCGGCGCTTTCCGCTTCCGCCGCGCCCGGACTCGTCAGCGACGCCGAGGCGGACGCCAGAGCCGCCGCGGTACTTAAGACGCTCACTCTCGAGGAGAAGGTGTCCCTCCTCTCCGGCGCCGGGACGATGTTCCTCAACGCGATTCCGGAGAAGGGCATCGCCCGCGAGTGGACGTTCAGCGACAACTCGAACTCCATCCGCGCCGACATGACGCGCTTCGACTGGGTCTACTCGCACAAGGACGCGAATGACGATTCCTCGACGGTGCTCCCGCTTCCAAGCGCGCTCGCGTCCACCTGGAACCGCGACCTCGCGGCGCTCCACGGCGACATTCTCGGCTCCGAGATGCTCGTCCGCGGCAAGGACCAGCTGCTGGGTCCCGGCGTGAACCTGATGCGAACGCCGCTCTGCGGAAGGAACTGGGAGTACATGAGCGAGGACCCGTGCCTCGCCTCGAAGCTCGTCGTGCCGCTCATCAAGGCGCTGCAGTCACACGGCGTCGCCGCCACGATCAAGCACTTCGCCGCCAACGAACAGGAGCTTTGCCGCAACACGGTCGACACCGACATCGACGAGCGCACGCTGAGGGAGATATACCTCCGTCCGTTCGAGGCCGCCGTCAGGGAGGCGGGCGTCCTCTCCGTCATGTCGAGCTACAACAAGTTCCGCGGCAGGTGGGCCGG
>JAFONM010000037.1 GCA_017418445.1 Kiritimatiellia bacterium | reverse complement strand
GACGGGAGGGCTTTCGGGACGGTGCGTCCATCCTGCCGCGGTGAAGGTCGTGTACGACGCGCACAGGGCCACGAAGCTCCCGATCCTCGCGATGGGCGGAGTCTACGACGCCAGGGACGCGATCGAATTCATGCTCGCGGGAGCGGCTGCCGTCGCCGTGGGGACCGCGCTCTTCACCGATCCCGGAGTGGTCGGCGCGGTCTACGACGGAATCGTCGACTATTGCGAAAGACACGGATTCGCGCGTGTCGCGGACCTGACGGGAGCGCTGGAGCCGTAGGATGAGGATACTCTTTCGATACGTCTTCAGGGAGTTTCTGATCCCGCTCCTCTACTGTCTCTCCGGTTTCATCGGGATATACGTCCTGTTCGAGCTGTTCGGGTCCTTCTCGCGCATGACGGCGGCGGACATTTCGTTCGGGACCGCGGCGCTCTACTTCGCGGGATACCTCTCGCCGTTCTTCCACTATCTCGCGCCGGCGGCGCTGATGCTCGCGACGATATACACCATATGGAACCTGTGCCGCCACTGCGAGCTGACGGCGATGAAGGCGAGCGGCGTGGGGCCGCAGACGGTCATCGCGCCTCTGATGCTCGGCGCCGTCATCGTCGCCGGCTTCACCGCATGGGTCAACGAGTACTACATGCCGCGGCACGCGCTGTGGGCGAAGCAGCTCCGCACGGCGCGCTTCAGGTCCGAAGACGCGATGAGGGACTGTGCGCCCAGCTACAAGGACACGAAGCGCAACCATTCGTGGGTCGTCGCCGGAGAGCACAACGCCGCCTGCACGCACTTCACGGACGTGCGGATCACCATCGCGGACAAGGACGGCAGCAGGGAGAGGGTGCTCTCCGCGGCGGCCGCGGACTGGCTCGACGGCGAATGGTGGCTGACGGACGCGAAGACGATGCACTACGCGAAGAGGCCGGCGGCCGGTTCGGAGGCCGGAGTCCTCGAGCCGGTCGCCTCCTCCACGCCGGAACTCGACGCCGTGGGGCTCAGGGTGTTCCCGGAGCTCAGGGAGAAGCCGCAGGACATCCAGATGCAGTCCGCAGGCGCGCAGTTCATATCGGCACGCTCCAAGCTTCGCTATCTCCGGCGCGGGTCCGATCTTTCGGACGGGATGAGGCGCGACCTCATGTACGACGCCTGGGCGCAGCTCGTCTCGCCTCTTGCATGCATCGTCATCACGCTCCTTTCGATTCCCGCGGGAATGACGTCCGGCCGCGATTCGGTGTTCGCCGGAATACTCGGCGCCCTCGGGATGTTCTTCGCCTACTACGCGATGGTCGTCGGGTCCATGGTGCTCGCGAAGACCGAACTCGTTCCTCCGGTCCCCGCGGCGCTCCTGCCGCCGATCGCATTCCTTGCGCTCGGACTCTACAGGCTTGCGCGTCCCCTGAGGCCGACGCTGTTTCTCACCGTGCTCTATTTTCTTCTCTACGCGATCTACGTCCTGGCTGCGTTCGGACTCGTCCGCAGGCTCGGCATGGAGCCGACGATGGCGCATGTCGTCGCGGCGACGCTGCCGATCGCCGCGGCGATCCTGGCTGCGTTCAAGCTGAAGCCCGCGAGAAGGGGGGGCGCTGCATGAAGGCCATAATACCGGCCGCCGGGCACGGCACCAGATTCTCTCCGTACACGAAGCTCGTCCCCAAGGAGCTGCTGCCGATCGGCAGCCGTCCCGCGATCGACCTGATAGTCCGCGAGGCGGCGGAGGCCGGAGCGGACGAGATAGTGATCGTCACATCCCGGGAGAAGCCTCTTATCGAGCGATGGTTCGAGATCGAGCCGCCGCCCGCGAAGGTGCGCTTCGTCCACCAGGAGGAGCAGAGGGGGCTCGGGCACGCGGTCCTCCAGGCGAGGCTCGACGACACCGCGCTCGTGCTGCTCGGCGACGCGCTCGTCAGCGGAGGAAACGCGTCGAAGGCCATGGCGGAGCTTTCCGCGGCGAACGGCGGCGCGTCCGTCATCGGGCTGGAGGAGGTTCCGTCCGAGAAGGTCTCGCGCTACGGAATAGTGAAGCTCGATGGAACGCGTATTGTCGACATGGTCGAGAAGCCGAAGGTCGAGGAGGCGCCGAGCCGGCTCGCGGTCGCTGGACGCTACCTCCTGGATCCCGCGATATTCGGATATCTCGCGGACCAGGGTGCGGGGGTCGGAGGGGAGATTCAGCTTACGGACGCGATACGGCGCATGCTCGCCGAGAAGCCTGTCCTCGGCTACGTCTATCCCGGAAGACGTCACGACATAGGCAACCCGGCAGGGTACTTCAAGGCGCTGGAGGCGTTCAATGGAATTCGTAAAGACTAGGAGCTTTTCACGCGCGGGCTTCCTCGGGAATCCGTCCGACGGATATTTCGGGAAGACCATCTCGTTCGCGTTCTCGGAGTTTTCCGTGGAGCTGAGGCTCACCGAGAGCGAGAGGCTGCGGTTCGTCCCGGGCGAGGTGGACGACCAGGCGTTCGAATCCCTCGAGTCGCTCGTAAGGGACCTCAGGCTCTACGGATACTACGGCGGGATACGGCTTCTCAAGGCCGTGGCGAAGAAGTTCTTCGAGTATTGCCGCGAGCATGCCGTCAGGCTCGACTCCCGCAACTTCACCGTCGAGTACAAGATCAACATTCCGCGGCTCGTCGGACTCTCCGGCTCGAGCGCCATCTGCACCGCGATGCTCAAGGCGCTCTGCGCGTTCTACGAGGTGGAGGTTCCGCTGGAGGACGCTCCGACTCTCTGCCTCGAGGCGGAGCGGGACGAGCTCGGAATAGCGTGCGGACTCCAGGACAGGGTCGTCCAGATGTACAACGGCGTCGTGTACATGGATTTCGAGAGGTCGCTCGTCGAGTCCACCGGGCACGGACGCTACGAGCGGATCGATCCGTCGCTCATGCCGAAGGTCTACGTCGCGTACGATCCGAAGCGCGCGGAGGAGAGCGGCAGGGCGCATGGCAAGGTCAGGCGCCGCTTCAGCGACAGGGACCCTGACGTCGTCGCGGCGATGACGGAATTCGCCGACATCGCCGAAAAGGGCCGCGAGGCGATTGTCCAGGGACGCCTCGAGCGCCTCCCCGCGCTCGTCAACGCGAACTTCGACCTGAGGGACAGGATATTCGACGTGGCGGAGGAGAACCGCCGCATGGTCATGACTGCGAGACTCTCGGGCGCGAGCGCGAAGTTCGCCGGTTCCGGCGGAGCGATAGTCGGAACATACGAGGACGACGCCCAGTTCGGCCGCCTTGCGGAGGCGCTCTCCGGAATCGGCTGCAGGGTTCTCAGGCCCACGATCGCCCTGGACGAGTCGGCGCTTGCCGGCGACGCGGGAGTCTGGCGCAATTCCTGACTCCGTACAGCCGCCGGAATTTGGTATAATACGCGGCCATGATTGCGATAGTAGACTACAAGGCCGGCAACCTGACGAGCGTCAGGCTGGCGTTCGACGCTTTGAAGGCGGAGACGGTCGTGACGCGCGATCCGGCGGTCGTGCGCTCCGCGGAACGAGTCGTGTTCCCCGGAGTCGGCGCCGCGGCGAGCGCGATGGCGAACCTCCGCGAACTCGGACTCGAGGACGCCGTGAAGGAGGCGGCTGTTTCCGGAAAGCCGTTCCTCGGCATCTGCCTCGGGATGCAGATACTCTTCGAACACAGCGAAGAGGACGGAGGGGTCGGCACGCTCGGCGTCGTTCCGGGACGCGTCCGCCGCTTCCCCGACGTTCCCGGATTCAAGGTCCCCGAGATCGGCTGGAACCAGGTGGAGGCGTCGCCTGCGGCGACGAAGGGCGAAAGCGGTCGTCAGCCGGCGGCCGGCGGCCTGCGCGGAGAGTATTACTTCGTGCACAGCTACTATGCCGAGCTGAGTCCGTACACCGCCGGGACGACGGAGTATGCGGGCGTGAAGTTCACGGCGATGGTGAAGAAGGGGAATCTCTGGGCGACGCAGTTCCATCCCGAGAAGTCGGGGCGGCTCGGACTCGAACTTATCAAGGAGTGGCTCGCATGCTGACCAAGAGGGTCATACCGTGCCTCGACGTGCGCGACGGACGCGTTACGAAGGGCGTCAAGTTCAAGAACAACATCGACCTCGGCGACCCCGTGGAGATGGCGGTGAAGTATTCGGACGGCGGAGCCGACGAGCTCGTGTTCTACGATATCACGGCGTCCGCGGAGCATCGTCCGATCGACATCGGGATGGTCGGCGCGGTCGCGCGCGCGATCCGCATCCCGTTCGCCGTGGGCGGAGGCATCGCGTCCGTCTCCGACATGGAGCGGGTCATACTCGCGGGCGCGGAGAAGATATCGGTCAACTCGCTCGCCGTCAGGAATCCGCAGATAATCGCGGACGGCGCGCGCGCTTTCGGGGCGCAGTGCGTGGTCCTGGGAATGGATCCCGTGAAGAGCGGCAATGCGAAGTGTCCGAGCGGATACGAGATCACGACGCGCGGTTTCCGCGAGTTCACGGGAATGGACGCCGTCGAGTGGGCGAAGAGGGCCGCGGACCTCGGAGCGGGCGAGATAGTCGTCAACTCGGTCGACGCGGACGGAACACGCGCGGGATTCGAGCTCGCGATCACGAAGATGATAGCGGACGCGGTGGGCGTCCCCGTCGTCGCCTCCGGCGGCGCCGGCAGGCCGGAGCATCTCGTCACGGTCTTCCGCGAGGCGAACGCCGACGCGGCGATCGTCGCGGGCATGATCCACACCGGCGACTTCACGATCCGCGAGATCAAGGACGCGATGTCCGCCGGGGGGATCCCGGTCCGCATGACCTGGTGAGTGAACCTCGAACCTTCCCGGGGCGTTATACTGCCATGTCAGGATATCGAGGATAGTCAGTGAAGAAGCTAGTCGATCTTTTCGTCGCGGGCGGTCCGGTGATGTGGCCGATACTCGTCCTTTCGGTCGTGGGCCTGGGCATACTCGTATGGAAGGCGTTCGAGTTCAGGGCCGGACGCAGGAACGCGAGGGGTCTCGCGGTCGTCTCCACCATAATCACCGCGGAGCCCATGCTCGGCATCCTCGGCACCGTTACCGGAATCATCCAGACGTTCGGCGCCCTCAACGGTTCGGGAGGCGCGGCGAATCCGCTCGCCGCCACGGCCGGCATAGGCGAGGCGCTCGTCACGACGGCCGCGGGGCTGGTCGCATCGCTGATTCTGATTCTTCCGTACAACATCATAGATTCCTGGCTTGACGAGGACGGTGAATGAGTCGCAGGCACAGGAGAGGCGCGAGGATGGAGATGACGTCGCTGATGGACGTCATGTTCCTGGTCCTCGTCTTTTTCATCTACTGCATCTTCGACATGACCGTCCACAAGGGTCTGAAGGTCAATCTCCCCGAGGTCGCGGGCGCGGACGAGAAGGGCGAGAGGATAGTCGTGACGATCGCCGCGGACGATTCGCTCTCCTTCAACGGAATTCCCGTCACGCGCGAGGAGGTGCTGGAGCGCGTCAAGGGGCTCCGCGATGTGCAGGCGGACATCCCCGTCCTGATTTCCGGCGACAAGGACGCGTCGCTCGGGGTCGGCATCGGACTTCTTTCGGACATCAAGTCCGCCGGAGTCGAGAAGGCCAGCTTCCAGGTTTCCGGCAAGGAGCCCTGATGCGCCTCTTTCTCGCGATGCTCGCATCCGTGGCGTTCCACGCACTGATTGCCCTGGGCATAGCCTGCTATCTCCGCTGGAGCGACGGTGCGGTCGAGCTCGCCACCCTTGACCTCACGAGCGTCGAGCTTTCGTTCGCCGAGAAGGACGACGACGCGGCTCCGTCGAGTCCCGTCCTCCCGGCGCCGCCTCCGGAGAAGGAGTCCGAACCGGAACCCGACCCGCCTCCTCCGCCTCCCGAGTTCAAGGCCGAGGAGATGCCGATCCCGCCCGAGATGGATTCAGTCAGGCTCCCGGAACCCGAGCCCGAGGATCCCGTCAGGTTCGATCCTGTCAGGGTCGAAGATCCGGAACCCGTGCAGAAGCCGCCGGAGGAGAGGCCGGAGCCGACTCCCGTCGAGCAGGCGCCTGTTCCCGCCGTCGCGCCGAAGGCCGCGAGAATCGACGCTCCGCCGAAGCCGGTGCGCAGAATAAGGCCCGACTATCCGAAGGGTGCCCGTCAGCGCGGCGAGGAGGGCGAGGTGACACTTGAAATGCGCGTAAACGAGCGCGGGACGGTGGATGAAGTGAAGGTTGCAAGGTCCTGCGGATTTCCCGAGCTCGACGCCGCGGCGGTCTCCGCCGCACGAAAGGCCGTGTTCACCCCGGCGAAACGCGGCAGGGAACCGGTCGCATCCAATGCGCGCCTAAAGCTCGAATTCAGGCTTAAGTGATTTATTTTCGGATTCGGTGAACCTTTCCGCTGGATATGGCGTTTGAGAGGGTATGAAAAACGTGAAATCTGTACTTGCGGCGCTTGTCTGCGCCTCTTCGGCCGCTCTTGCGGAGGAAACCGGCGAGATGGCGAATGCCGCCGAATCCGAAAAGGTGGCGGACCTCGGGACGGTCGTCGTGGAAGGCTCGGCGCTTTCGAAGTACCGTCCGGAAACCGTCGACGGCGCGACATTCACCGACCTCGCGCCCGAGAAGTCGCCGACCGTCGTCGACACGCTGACCGAGGACTTCATCCGCGAGCACAACCCGACGGACCTCCACGACCTGCTGCGATACGTCCCCGGAGTGGAGACCGGCGGCAAGTCGCTCCTCGTCCGCCAGCCCGGCACGTTCTCGATCCGCGGGCACGGCGGCACCGAACCCGCCTTCGACGGCATCGTCCCGATTGGACTCGGCGCGGGTCTCTTCATGGATCCGTTCCTGATGGAGAGGGTCGAGATCGTCAAGGGTCCCGTCGGCTCCCTCTCCGGCGGCGCGGGCTCCCAGCAGAACAACTCCGGCGCAGGCGGTTCCGTCAACATGTATCTCAAGGGCGCGAAGCTCGACGGCGACCGGATTGACTTCCAGGAGAACACCTCCGTCGGCAGGCACACGTGGCGTCAGCGCGGCATGATCGACGCGAACGAGGTGGTCGTGGACGACAAGTTCGCCTTCAGGGCCGTGAGCACCTTCGACTTCTACTCCCCGGCGTACATCAGCCAGGGGTCTCAGGACGGGGCCGATCCGCGCCGCTCCTTCACCGTCGCGCCGTCGTTCATATTCAGGCCGGTGGAGCGCGTCACGATCGGATTGAAGTCGATGTTCCAGATCACGGACCAGCCGAGCTACATCGGCATCCCCGTCTATCGCGGGCATCCTGGCGGCGGATACAGCTGGTACGAGTCGAGCTGCCGCAGGGGCGACCGCTCGAAGTACAAGGGCGTCTACGTCAATCCGTACGTCGACTGGCAGGTGACCGACGACTGGCTCCTCAAGTTCGGCGGCGCGTTCACGTACTCGGACTGGGAGCAGCGCACGCGCGAGCCGTTCATGGACAGGACCGACCTCGACGGCTACTATGCGACCGGCGACTGGTCCGAGGGCGAGAAGTACATGACCTCGGGCTTTTCGAAGTCCGGCCGCATCAACCGCAACTACAACCTCTACGCGCGTTCCGTGCACTCGAAGGAGGATCTGCCGTGGGGCTTTCGAAACACGCTCATGATCCAGCCCGACTTCTACTACCGCGAGTCCACGTCGGGCTTCGGCGCGGCCGTGACGCGCTACGGCGTGACGATGCAGGACTCCGTCGGCTGGGGCTGGGTGACGCTCCTCGGCGGCATCCGCTACGACTACTTCACCGAGAACGCCTCCGACACGACGTCGACGGTTGAGTCTCGCGCAGGCACGACGACAGTTGTCACGCACTATCACCATGCGAACGAGCACGCCTGGTCGCCGCGTGCCGGACTCACCATCCAGCCGCTCGACTGGCTCGTCCTCTTCGGCAACGTCTCCTACACCGAAACGCCCACGCTCGGATACCGCGACGCGGACGGCACCCGTCCCACGAAGCCGTGGACCGCGAAGCAGCACGAGGTCGGCTTCCGCGTCCGGCCCGTCGAGAAGCTGTGGCTGTCCACCTCGGTCTACCGCATCGACCAGGAGAACACCCCCGTCGCCGAGACGATCAACAACGACACGTACTACTTCTTCGAGGGCAGGAACCGCTCCGAGGGCGTCGAGTTCTCGCTCACCGGCGACATCACGGAGAACTGGACAGTCATGGCGATGTACGCCTACAGCCGCTACGAGGACCGCGGCGAGGGGGCCGACCCCAAGGTCTTCCGCCGCAATCCGAACCACACCTTCTCGCTCAACACCTCGTACAGGTTCGACTGCTGCGACCTGCTGAGGGACATCGTGGTCGGCGGCGGATACCGCTTCCGCTCCAAGAGCTTCGCGACGATGCGCGGCAGCTTCGTCAACGAGAACATCTACTTCGACCACAGCCACGTATTCGACGTCAACATGGCGGTTCCGCTCTCGAAGTTCGGCATGTCCGACAGCTGGACGCTCACCCTCGGCGTGAGGAACCTCTTCGGCGAGAAGTACTTCGAGTCGGCGCGCCACTTCTACGAGTGCCTCGCCGGCGAACCGCGCACGTTTGAGATAGGGCTTCGCGCCATGTTCTGACCGGCGCCGCTCGCGAAAAAACGCGATTTCCGCCGGTCGGTGCGCACGGCGTGGATAAAAAATGCTATAATATCGGCATGGAAATCAAGAAAACTCTGGAGGGCGCCAAGCTCACGCTCGCGCCGATTGGAAGGGTCGACACGATCACCTCGCACGAACTCGAGGCGGCGATCGTGCTGGACGGAGTGGACGAGCTTGTGTTCGACCTCGCGCAGGTCGACTATGTCTCCTCCGCCGGCATAAGGGTCCTGCTGTCAGCCCAGAAGCGGATGGCGGGCAAGTCGATGAAGATCGCGAACTCGAAGCCAGCCGTCAAGGAGGTTTTCGACATCACGGGCTTCTCGGATATCTTCACACTCGTCTGACACAAGGAGGAGTCGACATGGAGGAAAGAACCTTCCCCTGCACGACCGGCGGAATGGAGGACTCGAAGGCGTTCCTCGAGACCGTATGCGCCGAACCGAAGCCGTCCATCATGCTCGACGAGGTCGTCTCCAACATCGTCAGATGCTCCAGGGCCACCGACTTCAAGATAGGGCTCGACCGCACCGACGACGGCCTCAAGGTCGTCTTCACGGACGACGGCGTCGCGTTCGATCCGACACGCGAGATAGCCGAGCCGGACGTCAATGCCCCGCTCGCCGAGCGCAAGATCGGCGGACTCGGCATGTTCATGGTCAAGAAGCTTGCGAAGTCCGTCGACTACGAGCGCAGGGACGGACGCAACGTCCTGACCGTCGTGATGTAAAGCCGGAGCCGGGTCCGACATGAAACCTATCCACGCGCTGATACTCGCGATAGCGGGCATAATCCTCGTCTCGGCGTGCGTCTGGTACGTCCAGGGCACGGAGGACTTCGAGAGCGCACGCGAAGTCGCGGTGAGCCTCGAAGGGGACGTCCTGACCGCGATAACCTACCCGATCGAGTCGGAGCTGATGCACGAGGCCCAGCGCATGGTCGACAGATGGGGGACCGTCGACGGAATGTCGAAGGCCGACCTCCCGGCGACTGCGGCGGATCTGAAGTACGACCTCGTCGCGGCCGTCGACCCGAGTGGCGCGATCGTCGCGTCGAGCGTCCCGAAGACCGTCGGATTCAACCTCTCCGGCGACGAGGATCTATCGTGGTTCCTCGGCATCAATCCTACCAACATGCGCTACGCCGCCGTCGGATTCATCCAGCCGAAGCCGCCGATGGACGTCGTCGGCAGGACGTGGGTGAAATTCGTCGGGCTTGCCTTCCCCGAGGGCGGGTTCGTCCTCATCGGCCGCACCTACGCGGACATCTCCAAGCACGACTACATCTTCGGCGAGGCGATGACGGACTGGCACGTCAAGCAGACCGGCTTCATGATGCTCGTCGATCCCAGGAAGGACGTGATAGTCTCCTCGCTCGATTCGGACGACGTCGGCAAGTCGGCCTCCGGGGCCGGACTCTCGACGCTCAGGCCGACCGCATGGGACGGATTCTGGACCGGCACCATACTCGGTCACGAGGCTCTCGTCCACAAGGTCGAGATTCCGCCGGAGCTCCTCAGCTACGACGCGTACATCGTCCAGCCCACCGCCGAGATACACCAGGGCCGCGCGCTCATCACGGCCGTCGTAGCGAGCCTGCTCTCGATTCTCCTCGCGATAGGCGTCCTCGTCTTCGGCAAGATCGCCAGGCAGGCCCGCTTCATCGAGGAGATGCGACGCAAGGAGGACGCCAAGCGCATGGAGGACATGAGGCTCGCGAAGTCCATACAGGAGTCCTCCCTCGTGGCCGAATTCCCGCCGTTCGTCCACGCGACGATGCGCACGGCGAAGGAGGTGGGAGGCGACTTCTACGACTGCTTCCATCTCGCGTCGGGACGCATCGCCATCGTCATCGCGGACGTCAGCGGAAAGGGCATCCCCGCCGCGCTCTTCATGATGCGCGCGAGGACCGAGCTCCGCGCCGTCTCGCGCGACACCGAAGACCTCTCGCAGCTCATGTCCGAGGTGAATTCGCGCCTCTGCCAGAACAACGTCGCCGAGATGTTCGTGACCGCCTGGGTCGGCATCCTCGACGTCGCGAAGCGCGAGATCACCTGGTCCTCCGCCGGACACAATCCGCCGTACGTCGTCAGGGCCGACGGATCCGTCGAGGCGCTGAAGGGCTCGCGATCCCTTGTCTTCGCGGGGATCGACGGCGTGAAGTACAAGACGAACACTCTCTCGCTGGGCGACGGCGACAGGCTCTTCCTCTACACGGACGGCGTCACCGAGGCGCAGGATTCGGCCGGCGGATTCTTCGGCGAGCAGCGCCTCGAGGAAGTTCTCTCCGGCGCGAGTGGAACGCCGAAGGACGTGTGCGCCAGGGTCGTCGCCGCGGTCGACGCGTTCGCGCTTGGCGCCGAGCAGGCGGACGACATCACCGTCATGACCGTCGGACCCATGGAGGGCTGACGGGTGGGGCTCGACTTCCACCCCGTCGGGCTCGACGACGCCGCCACGATGCGGCGGCTTTTCGAAGAGGACCCGCCCGAGATATCCGACTTCGCCTTCGGCTACGAGTTCGCATATTCCAGGTCCGCGAACCTGAAGGGCGTCTTTGCGACGGTCGCGGGCTGCGGGATCTTCGGGTGGAACGAGAACAATTCACCCAGCTTCTCCGCGCCGTTCGGCGGCGGAGACAAGCGCGCCGCCGTCGAGGCGCTCGAGATGCACTGCAGGGAGAATGCCCGTCCGCTCGTGATGACGGACGTTCCCGCGGCCGCGGCGAAGGAGATTCCGCAATTCCTCTCGCGTCCCTGCACCGTCGAGCCGGACCGCGACGAGTTCGACTACCTTTACAGGCGCGACGAGCTCGTCGCCCTCAAGGGCGGCATCCACGTCAACCACCGCAGGCTCATCCACAGGTTCGAGAAGGGCGGAGAGTGGTCCTACGAACCCGTCTCCGCGGCGAACCTGGACGAATGCCGCGAAGTGCTCGCGGCCTGGCGCAGGGAGAAGGTCGTCCTCCCGGAGCAGAACTTCCGCATCCTCGACGACAGCACCGCCGTGGAGGCGGTCCTCTCCGGCTACTTCGACCTCGGACTCGTCGGCGGCGTCCTGAGGCAGCGCGGAAGGGCGGTCGGATTCGCGATCGGCGAGAGACTCAACGCGACGACGATGGTCCAGTCGTTCGAGCGCGAACTGAGGAGCGTTCCCGGCGCGGGAGCGATGCTCGGACGCGAGTTCGTCCGCGTCGACTGCGCCGGATACGAGTTCGTGAACCGCACGTGCGACGTGGGGGATCCGGGTCTCAGGCGCGTCAAGACCGGCTACGGACCCTGCCGCATGGTCGAGAAGTTCACTATAACGGCGGAGGCTGAATGAACTTCGGCGTCTCGAGGTTCCGCCGCATGCTCCCCGTCGCCTGCATGTCGCTCGCGATGACGAACGTCGCGGACATCGTCGACTCGATGATAGCGGGACGCATTCTGGGCGAAAGCGCGCTCGGGGCGATAGAACTCTTCTGGCCGTGGATCGAGATAGTCTACTTCCTCGCGCTCACCATGGCGAGCGGGACCTCGATACTTTACTCGGACGCGATGGGAAGGTTCGACAAGAAGCGGGCTTCAGAGCTCTTCTCCAGCGGAATCTTCGTCGCTGTCGGGACAGGCCTGGGCGCGGTGCTCGCGCTCGTCTTTTGCTGCGACGGGTTCGCGGCGTTCTTCGGAGTCGACGCGGAGACGTCCGGACCGTTCGGCGAATACTGGCGGTGGTACCTTCCCCAGGCCGCGCTCTTCCCGCTCTATCTCTGCGTCACCACGATGGTCGCCGCTGACGGGGACCGGCACGTCGTGACGGCCTCCATGATCGCGGAGTTCGCCGGCAACGTCCTTTCGTCGTACATCCTCTGCAGGCGGATGGGCGTCGGAGGATGCGCGCTCGGGACGTTCTGCGGGACGTTCCTGGGGCTCGTCGTCGCGTGCGGACACTTCTTCATGAAGTCGAACTCGCTCCGGCTCCGCCGCCACTTCTCCTTCAAGGACGCGGGAAGGGCGTTCGTCACGGACCTTCCCTCCTCGAGCGTCATCCTATTCACCGGGCTCGTCGCCGCACTGATGAACAAGCTCCTCGTCGCCGAGGCCGGCGACATCGGCCTCGCCGTCCTGTCCACGGTCGTCATGTCGAACGGAACGCTGATGCTCCTCTACGGAATCCCGAGCGCCGCGCAGCCGATCCTCTGCATCTACCTCGGCGAGGGGAACGGCAGGGCGGTCGTGGCGGTGATGCGCGACGCGGTCCGCCAGGCGTCGTGGATGGGACTCGTCCTCAGCGGACTGATGCTGGCGTTCCCGCGGGTTCCCGCATGGCTCCTCGGCATCGACGATCCGGTGTGCCTCGCGATGTCCTGCAAGGCCGTGCGCATCGTCGGCGCGTCGTACGTCTTCTGGGGGCTCGGCACGCTGATCCTGGACTACTATCTCTACGTCGGGCGCGCCGGAATGTCGATGGCGCTCGCGACGATGCAGGAGTTCGTCTTCCCGGTCGCAGGATGCTGGCTGGGGCTCGCGATGTTCGGCACGACCGGCTTCTGGGCGGGTTACGCCGTCTCGCCGGTCCTCTCGCTCGCCGCGTTCTTCCTCTGGCTCTACATGCGGCGCGGCAGGCCGTTCAATCCCTATCTTGTCGAAGACCCTGGCGACAAGGTCCACGACTGGACGATAGTCGCGGACGAGAAGTCCGCCTCCGAGACCGCGCAGGCGATCCATGCCCGCCTCGAGGAGGCGGGTGCGCCGATGAAGACCGCGGTGAAGGTGGACCTCCTCGTCGAGGACGCGATAATGACGATCAAGGAGCGCAACGGGGGGAGGAGGACCCTTGTCGAGCTGACGCTCGACCTTCGCGAAGGCGTGAAGGTGACGTTCCGGGACAATGGAGTCGTCGCCGAATCGTTCACTGATTCGGGGGGCAGGGACTGGTTCCGCGCACAGACGATGGGTTCCGTGATAGGCACCGCGTCCGGCCGCAGGACGGCCCTCGCGAACGGCTTCAACCGCGAGGAATACAGCTTCTGAAAATATGGTATAATACCCGCCGGTATCCAACCGAGACGCGAAGGCGAGAGACTGAGGGACGATGGCAAAGACAGACTACGGCGCAGACAAGATCAAGACACTCGATCCGGTGACGCACATAAGGATGCGTCCCGGCATGTACGTCGGCGAGCCCGGCACGGGCGCGATGTACCACGACTGCATCTACATCCTCATGAAGGAGGTCGTGGACAACTCGGTGGACGAGTTCGTCATGGGCTGCGGCAGGAAGATCGACGTCAAGGTCGACTACGACACGGGCGAGACGTCCGTGAGGGACTACGGACGCGGAATCCCGCTCGAGAAGGTCGTAGACTGCGTCTCCCAGATGAACACCGGCGGCAAGTTCGACACCGATTCCTTCCAGTTCTCCGCCGGCATGAACGGTGTCGGCACGAAGGCCGTGAACGCGCTCAGCGAGTTCTTCGAGGTCCGCTCCTTCCGCGACGGGGAGTACTCCGAGGCCTTCTTCAGGGAGGGGCGTCTCCAGTCCAGGAAACGCGGCAGGGCCTCGTCGCTCGCGAAGGACGTCGTCGCGGCGACCGGCGGCGTCCAGGACGGGACGTACATCCGCTACAGGCCGGACCTCAAGGTCCTCAAGCGCTTCAAGGTCCACGAGGAGCACGTCCTCCGCCGCATGAGGATGTACTGCTACGTGAACGCGGGCCTCACGATCAACCTGAACGGACAGTCCATCTGCTCCGAGCACGGACTCGCGGATCTAGTCGCGGACGAGGCGCAGTTCGAGAAGCTCTACGCGCCGTTCCACGTCAAGTCGAAGAACATCGAGATAATCTTCACCCACACGAACCGCTTCGGCGAGGAGTACCACTCGTTCGTCAACGGACAGTACACCACTGACGGCGGCACCCATCTCACGGCGTTCAAGGAGGCGCTTACAAAGGCGCTCAACGACTACGATCCGAAGAAGAAGTTCGACGGCGACGACATCCGCGACGGACTGATCGGAGCCGTGTCGCTGAGGATAATGAATCCCGTCTTCGAGGGCCAGACCAAGATCAAGTTCGTGATGAACGACATCAAGGCCGACCTCGTCGCGGAGATGAAGAAGGAGATCGACGCCGCGCTCCACCGTTCCCCCGCGGAGACGGACAAGCTCATCGCGAAGGTCGAGGAGACGGGCAAGATCAGGAGCCAGCTCAACACGATAAAGAAGCAGGCGCGCGAGCGCAGCCAGGCGGTCTCCGTGAGGGTCCCGCAGCTCAAGGACTGCAAGAACCACCTCAGGCTCGACAGGGTCAACAAGAAGACGGGCAAGTGCGAGGGCGAGGAAACGATGATATTCCTCACCGAGGGACAGTCCGCCGGCGGCACTCTCGGCGGCGCGCGCGATGCGATGAACCAGGCCGTCTTCTTCCTTCGCGGAAAGTGCCTCAACACGTGCGGACTCAACAAGGACGTCCTCTACCGCAACGAGGAGTTCTTCAACCTCATCAAGACGCTCGACATCGAGGAGACGATCGACCATCTTCGCTACGGCAGGATCATCTTCGCGACGGACGCAGATGTCGACGGACTCCACATCAGGATGCTCCTGACGACCTTCTTCATGCGCTTCTTCCGCCTGCTCGTCACCGACGGGCGGGTCTACATACTCGAAACCCCGCTGTTCCGCGTGCGCAACAAGAAGGAGCACTACTTCTGCTATACGGACGAGGAGCGGGAGGAAGCGATCAGGAAGTGCGGCAGGGGCTGCGAGATCACGCGGTTCAAGGGCCTCGGGGAGATCGACAAGGAGGACTTCAGGGACTTCATCGGTCCCGACATGCGTCTCACGCCGGTCACCTGCTCCGACGACAGCGAAGTCGAGAAGACCATCAAGTTCTACATGGGGGCCAACACCCCGGAGCGCAAGGACTACATCATGGACACCCTCGTCTGCGACTCCAGCGAATTCTGAGGCCTACTTGCGCATGCGGGCGAAATTGTGGTAAAATACCGGGAAACCGACACAACAACCTAAACAAGAGAGGTGGGTTATCGCACAGTTCACTCGTGTAAATTTCAAGATTCGCGTTCCGCAGGTCCGCGTTCTTGATTCCATGGGCAACATGCTCGGCGTCATGGCGACGCGCGACGCGCAGAGAATGGCCGACGAAAGGGGGCTTGATCTCGTGGAGATCACACCGAACGCCGTGCCGCCCGTCTGCAAGATAATGGACTACGGCAAGTTCAAGTACGAGGAGTCCATAAAGGCGAAGCAGGCGCGCAAGTCCCAGAAGGTGCAGAAGGTGAAGGAGATCAAGTTCCATCCCGGCACCGACACGAACGACTTCGACTACAAGCTCAAGCAGATCCGCGGATTTCTCGAGGACGGCTGCAAGGTGAAGCTCACCCTCCAGTACCGCGGACGCGAGAACGCGCATCGCGAACTCGGCGAGGACGTCATCAACCGCGTCCTCGAGCAGCTGGGCGAGGAGTGCTTCGTCGAACAGGCTCCGAAGACCCTCGGCCGCGTCCTGGGCGCGCTCATAGGTCCGCCGCGCAGGAACGGCCCGAAGCCGCGTCCGGCTCCGGCGCCGGGAGCGGCTCCCGGGATCCACATCTCGGTGAACTGATTTTTCGCATCCGGACCGGGCAGAAGGTCTAAAGAAATGGGCAGGTTCAGACTCAGGGGGCGCATGCGCAGGAATCGCGAGGGACGGAAGGGCTCTGTCCCTCTTCGCGCGATGGTCCCGAACCTCGTGACGTCCCTCGCCGCGTGCGCCGGCATCACCTCCATCTCGCTCTCCTGCGAGGGACGGTTCCACCAGGCGCTCGTCGCGCTCCTCATCGCGTGCGTGTGCGACGGAATGGACGGCAGGATCGCGCGCCTGCTGAAGGCGAGCTCCAAGCTCGGGGCGGAACTCGATTCGCTCGCGGACTTCGTCAACTTCGGGGTGGCGCCCGCGATCTTCATGTTCTTCTGGCTTACCGGCGGACCCGCCCACGTCATAGACGGCGCGGCCGTCTCCCCCCGCCTCGTCCGCTGCGTCCTCGGCTGCGCGCTCTTCTACGCGATGTGCGACTGCTTCCGCCTGGCGCGCTTCAACACGATGCTTGAGGAGGAGTCTCTCCCGTACTGGAAGCACTACTTCACCGGCATTCCCGCCCCCGGCGGATGCTGGCTCGTGCTCACGCCGTACTTGCTGCTGGAGAGCTTCGCCGGCGCGGTCGGACTTCCCACCGTCGGCGAAATAGTGAAGGAGCCGTGGTTCCCCTGCTTCGGCATGGGGATGCTCCTGTTCGTCGGGACTCTCATGGCCTCGCGCCTCCCGACAATATCGCTCAAGTCGATCCACATTCCCAAGCGCGCCCAGCGTTTCGTGATCGCCCTCGCGCTGCTCCTGGTCGCTTTCCTGTTCATCGACCTCTGGACGACGCTTGCCGTGGTCGGCGCGCTGTACCTGCTGACCGTCCCGGTCACCATGGTTACGTTCCTGCGCGGCAGGGCCAGGTACGAGCGCGAATCGCCGTCCGCCGCAAAAACGGCGAATGCCGAGTCCGCCACTTGACTTCCACCGGGCATAAAGGGTAAAATATCCGCCAAGCCCTCGGGGTGGTTTCGAAAAACAGTTTCTTAAACAAAAGGAGAAAACATGAACCGTACGATCAAGATTGGTTTCGCAGCGCTTGCGCTTGCGGCGGTTGCGCCCGCATTCGCGCAGAATGAGACTAACGCGGAGGGTCCCGTCGGATACACTCCGGTCGCCATCGGCCTCGCGACCCCCGTCCAGCTCCCGTGGGGACTCAATCGCTGGGACGTCTACGGACTCGACCTCAACCTGTTCTACTCCGACGCGCCCACGATGGTCGGCCTCGACATTGGCGGCCTCGCGACCAGGGTTCGCAACGAGACGAAGGCCCTCGTGATCGGCGGTCTCGCCAACATCGCCGAGGACAACGTCTACGGCCTGCGCGCGACGTTCGGCCTCAACTACTCCACGAAGTCGGTGTACGGCTGCGACCTCGGCCTCTTCGGCCTCCGCGAAGACTTCTGCGGCTTCGACGCCGAGTTCCTCGGCTCGTACCAGCGCGAGACATGCGGTCTCAGCATCGGCGGACTCGTGACCGTCGCGACGGAGGAGAGCCACGGCGTCAACATCGCCGGCCTCTCCAACATCACGAAGAACGCGCGCGGGCTTCAGCTCTCGGGACTCTTCAACTACACGGAGACCCTCAGCGGCTGCCAGATCGCCCTCGTGAACTACACGGACGCCTGCCCGAGCGGATTCCAGATCGGCCTCGTCAACATCATCATGCAGAACGTGTGCCCGGTCCTTCCGATCGTGAACGGATACTTCTGATAGCCGAAGGCTCATGGCCAAGAACCCGTTCCTGAAGAAGGCCACCCCCGGCGGCAAGACGCCGCCGAAGAAGGCCGCCAAGCGGCACGGACTCGGTCGCGGACTTGACTCCCTCATTCCCGCGAAGCCCGTGTCGCCTGTTTCCGCGGAGGTCGCCTCCGCGGTGCGCGCGCCGGAGCCGGCCGGGGATCCGCTCGAACTGCCCATCATGGACATTGAGCGCAGCCCGTACCAGCCGCGCCGCGAATTCAAGGACGAGGAACTCAGGGAGCTTGCGGATTCCATAAAGTCGACCGGGCTCGTGCAGCCCCCGACCGTAAGGAGGAATGCCGCGGGCAGGTACGAACTCATCGCCGGCGAGCGCCGCATCAGGGCCGCGCAGCTCGCCGGCCTCCGCAAGATCAGGGTCACCGTCGTCGAGGCGGACGACCAGGCCGCCGCGTTCATGACGGCGACCGAGAACCTCCAGCGCGAGGATCTCAATCCGATAGAGGAGGCCACCAGCTACAGGACCCTCCAGGACCGTTTCGGCCTCACCCAGCAGGAAGTGGCCGACAAGATCGGCAAGGGACGCGCGACCGTCGCGAACTCTGTGCGGCTCCTGGAGCTTCCCGAGGAGGTCAAGGAGCTCGTGCGCACGAAGCTCCTCTCGGCCGGACACGCCAAGCTGCTGCTTTCCGTGGAGGACGAGAAGACCCGCGTCATCCTCGCCCGCGAGGCGGTGAACGGGCAGCTCACGGTACGCGCCCTCGAACGCAAGGTCCAGCGCATCCTCAATCCCGTCAAGGAGGCGGCGCGCGGAGTCCCCGACATTCCCGAAGGCTACGTCCGCACGCTCGTCGACAAGCTCAAGAAGCACCTGGGCTGCGCCGTCAGGCTCACCTCCGGCGTCACTTATCCGGGCAAGAGGCACACGAAGGGCCTTCTCGAGATAGACCTCTACAACAACGACGACCTCGACCGGGTCATCAGGATGATCGGCCTGGACGTGGAGTAGGGAATGCTCCTCGCTCTTCTCGCCGCCGCCGCCATCGGATTTTCGCCGGCGGATGCCGACCTGGCCCACAGGACGGCCGCCGCCCTCGTCGAACGCCACACCCCGCGGGACCCTGGCACCGTCCGTGCACGGAACGCGGCGCTTTTCATTTTCGACGCGGTCAACGCCACGGGACCGGACGCGCGCATCGACAGGTTCGAGTCCGCCGTCGCGTCCGGCGGCAGGCGGACCTTCCACAACGTAGAGTGCGACATCGTGACGGACGCCTCGCAGCCCTGGGTGGTCCTCGTCTCGCACTACGACACGAAACCGGGCGTCGAGTGTCCCGGGGCGAACGACGGCGCGTCCACCAGCGGACTCCTCGTGGCGCTCGCCAGCAGGATATACGACGCAAGGCCGCGCGGACTCAACTTCCGCTTCGTCTGGACGGACGGCGAGGAGTGCATCAGGTCCTACGCGGAGAACGACGGACTGTGGGGGTCGAGGCGCGCCGCGGCGCGCCTCGCCGACCAGAAGCTCGAGGTCAGGGCCGTTCTGTGCCTCGACATGCTCGGCGACACGAACCTGGTCGTCACGATTCCGCACAACGGGACGGACGCCCTCAAGCCCGTCGTCCTCGCGGCCGCGCGCAGGACCGGTCTCCGCGACAGGGTGCGACTCGGACGCGAGACGGTGACTGACGACCATGTCCCGTTCCTCGAGCGCGGGTTTCCGGCAATCGACCTGATCGACTTCGAATACGGCGGCGAGCCTGGAAGGAACGACTGGTGGCACTCGACATCGGACACCATGGACAAGGTGGCGAAGGAATCGCTCTTCGTCTCCGGCCGGCTCGTCATGGCCATCATCGCCGAACTCGGCGCCCTCTAGCGGATCTGCGCCATATCTCCCCTCCACCCCCAAATATGATATAATATGCAATATGAACATTGTCATATTGCTAGGGGCCCCCGGTTCGGGGAAGGGTACGGTCGCGGGCAAGCTCGCCTCCGAGAACGCAAACTTGAAGCACGTCAGCTCAGGAGACCTCCTTCGCGGCGCCGTCGCGAAGGGCACCGACGCCGGCAGGGAGGCCAAGGGCTACATGGAATCGGGGAACCTCGTTCCCGATGCGCTCATAGCCCGCATGATCAAGGACGTCGTCGCCGAGACGACCGGAGACGTCACGATGCTTCTCGACGGATTCCCCCGCAACCTCGCCCAGGCGAAGATTCTCGAGGAGATGGGCGCTCCCGTAAAGGGCGCGATCCTCATCGACGTCCCTGACGCCATCATTCAGGATCGCATCGCCGGTCGCCGCACCTGCCCCAGGTGCAAGGCCGGCTACCATGTGAAGAACCTCCCCCCGAAGGTCGAGGGCGTCTGCGACCATTGCGGAGCCGAACTCGTCGTCCGCAAGGACGACAATCCCGAGACAGTCAGGGATCGCCTCGTCGTCTACCACCGCGAGACCGAGCCGCTCATCGCGTTCTATCGCGACAAGGGCCAGCTCAAGAGCGTCGTCGGCACGGATCCCATCGACACCGTCGCCGCCAGCTTCCTCGACGCGATGAAAGACTAAGTCGGCGCCAGCCGCCAGCCACCAGCCGCCAAATGAACGTCGACATCAAGAGCAAGTCCGAGATGGAACGGATGCGCGTCGCCTGCAGGATGAGCGCCGAAATCCGCGACATCTGCGCGAATGCGGTCGAGCCGGGCATGACCACCGCGGACATCGACGACCTCGTCAGGGCCTATTGCGACAGGCACAGGGTCGAGGCCGCGTTCTACCGCTACGCCGGATTCCCGGGGCACATCTGCGTGTCCATCAACGACGAGGTCATCCACGGCATTCCGGACCGCAACCGCATCATCATGCCGGGTGACCTCGTGAAGACCGATGTCGGCATCAGGACGAAGGGCTACAACGGCGACACGTCGCGCACCGTCGCGCTGGGCGTCACAGATCCCGAAGTGCTGCGCCTCGTCGAGACCACGAAGAAGTGCCTCAGGGCCGGCATCGAGGCGGCCGGACCCGGAGTCCACCTCGGGGACGTCGGCTACGCAATCCAGAAGGTCGCCGAGGAGGCCGGCTTCGGCATCGTCCGCGACTGGATCGGACACGGCGTCGGGAAGACCGTCCACGAGGATCCGGAGGTTCCCAACTACGGCGTTCCCGGCACGAAGCTCATCCTCCGTCCTGGAATGACGATAGCCATCGAACCCATGATCACCATGACGAAGGCCGGCGAGAAGACGGACGTCCTCCCGAACAACTGGACGGTCGTCACCCGCGACCGCTGCCTCGCCGCGCACTTCGAGCACACGGTCGCGATCACGGAAGACGGATGTGAAATCTTGACTTTGCCGGCGGACTATCCCTGAAGTCCTCGAGCCCGAAGGCGCTTAGGTCGAATGGCGGCTGATTGCCCGGGGGCGGATTGTCCGTCGGCTTTATCTCAACAACCAAGGAAACGAATATGGTAGTAATCGACAAGGAGAACTGCAAGGGGTGCGGCAGGTGCGTCGACGCCTGTCCGAAGAAGTGCCTCGAGATCGGAAAGGATCTCAACGCGCAGGGAATCGCAGCCGTCCGCTACAGGGGCGAAGGGTGCGTGTCATGCGGAATCTGTTTCTACAACTGTCCGGAACCGTACGCGATAAAGGTGGAAAGATGACCAAATTCATGAAATCCAACGAGGCCGTCGTCGTCGGCGCCCTCTATGCCGGATGCGAGATATACTTCGGCTATCCCATCACCCCCGCGAGCGAAATCGCCCACGGTGCGGCAAAGTGGTTCCCCATGCTCGGCAGGACCTTCGTCCAGGCGGAGTGCGAGACCGCGACCGCGAACATGATGTTCGGCGCCGCCGGCGCCGGCAGGCTGTGCATGACCGCGACCTCCGGTCCGGGATTCTCCCTCATGCAGGAGGGCGTCAGCTACCTGGCGGGCGCCGAACTACCGTGCGTCTTCGTGGACGTCAACCGCGCCGGTCCCGGTCTCGGCAACGTCTATCCCGAGCAGTCCGACTACACACCGTGCGTCAAGGGCGGCGGACACGGCAACTACCAGACCTTCACTCTCGCCCCGGCGAGCGCCCAGGAGATGTGCGACCTCACCATCAAGGCCTTCGAGATGGCCGCGAAGTGGCGCACGCCCGCGATTGTGTTCGCTGACGGACTCCAGGGACAGATGATGGAGACCGTGAAGCTCCCCGAGAAGGAGAGCGTCGTCCCGGACTTCTCCGACTGGGCCGCGCAGGGCGAGCCCAGGACGCGTCAGAACCTCGTCAAGTCCATCTTCCTCGACGCACGTCAGCAGGAGGAGTTCAACGAGCACCTCCAGGAGAAGTACGCGCGGATGAAGGCGGACGCCATGGGCGAGGCCTATCTCGCGGACGACGCGGAGGTCCTCTTCGTCGCGTTCGGAATCTCCTCGCGCATCGCGCGCACCGCGGCGGAGACGCTGCGGAAGGATGGCGTCAGGGCCGGATTGTTCCGTCCGATCACGCTCAATCCCTTCCCGGCAGAGCAGCTCGCGAAGGTCGCGAAGGGCCGGAAGATCGTGGCGATCGAGCTCGATGCCGGACAGTTCGCGGACGACGTGAGGCTCCAGCTCGCCAAGGCCGGACTCGGCTCCGAGTCCGCGTCCGTCACGATGATCCACAGGATGGGCGGAGAGGTCGTCTCCGTCGACGAGGCCGTCAGGGTCGCGAAGGAGGTGCTGTGATGGCGACGCTCGAACAGAAGGGAATGTACAGGTCCTTCCCGCGCTCCGGAAAGAACGTCAGCTTCACCCACTACTGCCCGGGCTGCGGACACGGCATCGTCAACAAGCTGATTGCCGAGGCCTGCGCCGAGCTCGGCCTCCAGGACAGGACGATCTTCGTCGATCCCGTCGGCTGCGGAGTCTTCACGTACTACTACTGGGACGCCGCCCACATATCCGCCGCGCACGGCCGCGCCAGCGCCGCCGCGACGGGAGTCGCGCGCGCCCGTCCGGACGCGGTGACGGTGGCCTACCAGGGCGACGGCGACCTCGGCGCCATCGGCTTCAACAACGCCTTCCAGGCTGCCAGCCGCGGCGAGAACTTCGCGTGCATCTTCGTCAACAATTCCCTCTACGGGATGACCGGCGGACAGATGGCTCCGACGACGCTCGACGGCGAGAAGACCACGACGACCCCGTTCGGACGCGACCCCGCGCTCACCGGGTATCCGCTGCACGTCTGCGAGGTCTTCAACCAGCTCAAGGCGCCCGTCTACATCGCGCGCGTCTCGGTCGCGGACACGAAGCGCATCATGCAGGCCAAGGCCGCGATCAGGAAGGTCTTCGAGATCGAGCGCGACGGCAAGGGATACGCTATCCTCGAAATCCTCTCCCCGTGCCCCACGAACTTCAAGATGAACCCGCTCAAGGCGGCCGCGTTCTGCATGAACGAGATGGAGAGGGAGTTTCCGCTCGGAGTCTTCCGCGACGAGTCGAAGACCGCCGAGCGCCGCATTCCGCGCGAGGTCCCGCGCGCCGCCGGCTGCGCGGAGCTCTTCGCCGAGAAGACCGTCGTTCCCGCGGCGGAGGACGATCCGTCCTTCGAGGAGAAGCGCTTCAAGTTCGCCGGCTACGGCGGACAGGGAGTCCTCTCCCTCGGGCTCACCGTCGCCGAGGCCGCACGCCTCGACCGTCGCCACACGCTGTGGTTCCCGAGCTACGGACCCGAACAGCGCGGCGGAAGCGCGAACTGCTCCGTCGTCGTTTCGGGGAAGCACATCGGCGCGCCCACGGTCGAGCATCCGGACGTCCTCGTCTGCATGAACCAGCCCGCGTACGAGCGTTTCGCGAAGGATGTCGCGAAGGGCGGCACCATCGTCGTCGACGAGACCGTCCCGATCGACGTCCGGCCTCCGGAGGGCGTCCGCCTCATCCGCTGGCCCGCGATACGCATGGCGGAGGAGTTCGGCGTCCCCAAGGCCGCGAACACGATGATGCTCGCCGCGCTCAAGAAGTTCGGGCTCACGGGAATCACCGGCGAGAACCTCGAGGACGCGCTCGTCGCGAGCTTCAGGAAGAAACCGGAGCTCGGCGAGAAGAACAGGGAAATCCTCCGCAAGGCGGAGGCGAGACTGGAGGGCTGAAGCGCATGAAGGTCGGATTCTACGCGAACGGAACGAAGCCGAGCGCCCGCGCGGCGAAGCGGAACCTCGCCGCGCTCGCGTCCGACCTCGGGCTCGCCGTCGTTCCGCCGTCACGCGCAGAGGTCGTGACAGTCCTGGGCGGAGACGGAACGATGCTCCGCGCAGTGCACGAATTTCCCGGCAGGCCGCTTCTCGGACTCAACCTCGGCGGACTCGGTTATCTCGCGAGCGTCGGCGGGGGCTCGTTCGCGAAGGCGCTGGGTGCGCTCGCGAAGGGCCGCTGGTCCGTGAGCGAAAGGACTCTCGTGGAGGTCCGCAAGCCGTCACACGGTCCATCGTTCCCCGCATTGAACGAAATCGCGGTTCGGGCCGGCGTCTCCGGCCACGCCGCGGTCCTCGACGTCGAGTCGGACGGGAACGCGGTGACGCGCTTTCTCGCGGACGGACTCGTCATCGCGACGCCGACGGGCTCCACCGCGTATTCGCTTTCCGCGGGAGGTCCGGTCCTCGTGCCCGAGGTGCCGGCGCTCGTCCTGACGCCGCTGAATCCGCACGCGCTCGGCTCCCGCCCGATCGTCGTTCCGGACTCCGTCCGCTTCGCCGTCACTTCGCGTTCGCGCGGGGCGGGGGCGAGGGAGTCCGTCGCGGTCTATGCGGACGGCGAGCATGTCTTCGACCTCGCGGCGAACGAGACGGCGGAGATTTTCAAGGGGGACCGCACGGCGAAGCTCGTCGAGCTCGCGGGATACGATCCGTACAAGGTGATGAGCCGCAAGCTCGGATGGAAGGGGAGCAGCGTGAAATGACGATAGAGGAACTCAACGCAATAGTCGACTCCGGCGCGATCGACGAGTACATCCGCGTCGCGGAGGCCCGCCAGAACAAGGCGCTTTCGAAGATCGCGGACCAGATATCCGAGCGCGGCGGCGTGAGGCTGATCCTCATCGCCGGCGGTTCCTCCGCCGGCAAGACGACGACCGCGAGGCGTCTTTCGACCCAGCTCGCGGTGAACGGCGTCGAGTCCATCCATTTCTCGACGGACGACTACTTCGTGGGCGACGCGAGGAATCCGAGGGACGAGAACGGCGAGTTCGACTACGAGACTATCGATGCCGTGGACGTCGAGCGTCTCGGGAGCGACCTCGGCGCGCTGTTCCGCGGGGAGTCTGTCCACGTGCGAAAGTTCGACTTCGTGAAGCACGACGGCTACGACGACGATAGATTGATGTCCATCACGGACGATTCCGCGGTGATAATCGAGGGGCTCCACGCGCTCAATCCGAGGCTCGTCGAGAAGGTGGAGAAGTGCGGGACGTTCCGCATCTACATCGAGGCGATGACGCAGCCGGAGCTCTTTGCGTTCACCTCGATTCCGCCGACCACGGCGCGTCTCATCCGCCGGCTCGTCAGGGACAACCAGTTCCGCAAGATGGATCCGCGCGCCACGTTCGGACTCTGGCCGAAGGTCCTTGCCGGCGAGGACAAGTGGATCAATCCGTTCCGCAAGAATGCGGACGTGGAGTTCGACTCGGCGCTTTCCTACGAACTCGCGGTCCTCAAGCCCTACGCGGCGGGGCTCGTGGAGCGCGTCCTTATGACGGAGCCGCAGAACCAGCTGGCGATGCAGCTGAAGATGATCCTGGACATAGTCCATCCGACGGATCCGACTAAGGTCCCCGGCGACTCGATCCTGCGCGAAACCATCGGCGGCAGCCAATTGGACTACTGATTGAATGGCGGGGGGGATTTCAGACGCGGTTGTCGACGAGGTCAAGGGTCGCATAGACCTTGCGGATCTCATCTCGTCCTATGGCGTGAACGTGCGCCAGACGGGCGGACGGTTCATGGCGTGCTGTCCCTTCCACCAGGAGAAGACGCCGAGCTTCAGCATATCCCCCGAAAAGGGCTTCTACCACTGCTTCGGATGCGGCGAGTCGGGCGACGCCATAAAGTTCGTCGAGAAGATGGAGGGACTCTCCTTCGTGGACGCCGTCAGGAAGCTCGCCGACAGGTGCGGGGTGAAGATCGAGGAGAAGGTCGACCCCGAAGCCGCGCGCCGCGGGAGGCTCTACGCCCTCATGGCGGAGCTCGCCGCATTCTACCACCGCTGCCTCCTGAAGATGAAGGAGGCGGCCGTCGCCCGCGACTACCTCGCGAAGCGCGAACTCGACGAGAAGGTCCAGGAGGAATGGCTCGTCGGCTACGCGCCGAACGGCGTCGCGCCCATCATCAGGTGGGGCGAGAAGTACGGCTACACGCCCGAGGAGATCGAGGCCGCCGGCGTCATCAAGGGCCCGTCCCGCCCGGGCGACCAGGGTTACCATCGCTTCGGCGGAAGGCTCATGTTCACGATTCGCGACAAGCGCGGACGCGTCGTCGCCTTCTCGGGACGCCAGCTCGTCGAGAGGAAGAATTCGGGGAAGTACGTCAACTCCCCGGAGACCGCGATCTTCAAGAAGTCGAACGTCCTGTTCGGATTCGACAAGGCCGCCGGCGAAATCGTCCGCGCCCCGCACCGCGAGATAATCTGCTGCGAGGGACAGATCGATACGATACGCCTTCACGCCTCCGGGTTCAGGACTGCTGTCGGATCGCAGGGGACGGCCTTCACCGAGGAGCACGCCAGGATGGTGAAGCGCGTCGCCGACGCCGCCGTCCTGATGTACGACGACGACAGCGCGGGACACAAGGCCACGGTCAAGGTCGCCCGGATGCTCCTCGCGATGGAGATGCCGGTGAGGGTGGTGGCTCTTCCCGGCGGAGACGATCCGGACTCGTTCCTGAGGACGCATCCCGCGTCCGACATGCAGGCGCTGATGGACGGCGCGGAGTCCATCGTCTCGTTCCAGCACCGCGTCGAGCGCGCGAAGGAGGCCCGTCCCGATTCGATAGATGCCGTCTCACGCGTTTCGAAGGCGCTTCTCGCGACGATGGCCGCGTGTCCCTCCGCGGTCCTCAGGGCGTCGCTCGTCAACGAGGCGTCGAGGCTCCTCGGAATCCCCGCCGCGTCTCTGTCCGAGGAGCTTTCCAGGACGAAGGTCGAGCCTTTCGCGGCGGAAAGAAGGACTGCCGCGGAGCGGACTCCCGAATGCGACTTCGACCCGGTTCCGGACGAGGCTTCCTCCGCGGACGGTTTCGTCCCGCCGGAGACGCAGCCCGCCCCTCCGCCGATCAGGGAGAAGGCGCTGATGGCGTTCCTGATGGCGAACGAATACGACAGGACGCTCGACGGAATGATTGGCTCGTATCTTCCGCCGGAGACGCTCT
Source organism: Kiritimatiellia bacterium (assembly GCA_017418445.1). GTDB lineage: Bacteria > Verrucomicrobiota > Kiritimatiellia > RFP12 > UBA1067 > UBA1067. The sequence continues at coordinate 9,472 of JAFONM010000037.1, read as the reverse complement.
CGCACGACTTCTCGCGCAGGTTCGTCGCGACGTGGCGCAACGAGGCGGCGAAGGGCGAGGACATGATGGGAGCGTTCGCGGACGCGCTCGGGCCCGTGGAGCGCGGATGGTTCGATTCGCTCCTCGAGGAGTCCGTCAACACCGAGGCGAGCGCACTCTCCGCGACCGACATACTGGAGGACTTCGTCCGCTCGCTCTGGATCGAACGGCTCAAGCGCGACCGCGGCGGACTCCCGGCCTCCGGCGGCGCCGAGGCGGACGAGAGGCGCATGAAGATTTCGATGGACATCAAGCGGTTCAGGCAGTCCCGCTGGCGTGTCGTAAAGGAGATGATAGAGGATTTCAAGACAAAGGAAATCGCGAAAGGACAATGAACATGGACCTGAAGGAAGCACAGCAGAGGATAGCGTCGCAGAAGGACGTCGTCGCGTCGATACGCGAGGAGGTCGGGCGCGTCATCGTCGGACAGGAGAAGCTCGTCGAGCGGCTCGTCCTGGCGCTCATAACGGACGGGCACATCCTGCTCGAGGGCGTCCCCGGACTCGCCAAGACGCTTTCGTGCAACACGCTCGCGAGGGCGCTCGGAATGTCGTTCAAGCGCATCTCGTTCACGCCGGACCTTCTTCCCGCCGACGTCGTGGGGACGCTCGTCTACTCCCCGAAGACCGGCGAGTTCACTCCGAAGAAGGGACCTGTCTTCACGAACCTTCTCCTCGCGGACGAGATCAACCGCGCGCCCGCCAAGGTGCAGTCCGCGCTGCTCGAGTCCATGCAGGAGCGCCAGGTGACGATCGGCGACGAGACGTACCGCCTCCCCGATCCGTTCCTCGTCCTCGCGACGCAGAATCCGATCGAGCAGGAGGGGACGTATCCGCTCCCCGAGGCGCAGGTCGACCGTTTCATGTTCAAGTGCCTCGTCGAGCCGCCGACGAAGGACGAGGAGCGCAGGATCATGCAGCGCTTCGCCGAGAGTTCCGAAAAGCCGGAAGCCAGGACCGTCGCGGGTCCCGACGCGATCGCGTCCCTGAGGGCGGCGCTGAAGGACGTCTACTGCGACGAGAAGGTCGGGGACTACATCCTCGAGATCGTCTTCAGGACGCGCGAGAAGAATCCCCGCATCCAGAACGGAGCCTCCCCGCGCGCGACGCTCGCGCTGAACCTCGCCGCCCGCGGGAACGCCCTGATGCACGGACGTCCCTACGCGACGCCGCAGGACGTCAAGGAAGTGGTGCACGACGTCCTTCGCCACCGCATCCTCCTCACCTACGAGGCCGAGGCGGAGGACGTCACGAGCGATATGATCATCGACAGTATTCTGAACGAGGTTCCGGTTCCCTGATGGCGATCGACGTAAAGGAGCTGATGGCGAAGGTGGGGAGGATACGGATCCTCACCAACCGCCTGATGGACGACCAGCTGGCCGGCGACTACCACTCTTCCTTCAAGGGACAGGGAGTGGAGTTCGACGAGGTTCGCCCGTACGAGGCCGGCGACGACGTCCGCACGATCGACTGGAACGTCACCGCCCGCACCGGCATTCCCTACATCAAGCGCTACAGCGAGGAGCGGGAGCTCACGATCCTCTTCCTCGTGGACGTCTCGGGATCGCAGAGCTACGGCAGCTGCGGCCGCACGAAGAGCGAACTCGCGGCCGAGGTGACGGCTCTCCTCGCGCTTACGGCGATCCGCAACCAGGACAAGGTCGGACTCGTCCTCTTCTCGGATCGCATCGTCAAGTACATCCCGCCCCGCAAGGGTCGCGACAGCGTGATGCGCCTTGCCCGCGAAGTGCTCGCCGCAAGCGACGACGCCGAGGGCGGGACGGACATCGCGGGAGCGCTCAGGTTCCTCAACGGAGTGCAGAAGCGCAAGGCGGTCGTGTTCATCGTTTCGGACTTCCTCGGGAATCCCGGCGGACAGACCGGCGGGGACTTCGGCGCTAGCTACGTGAAGCTCCTCGAGGCGACGGCCCACCACCACGACGTCATATGCATGAACGTCTCCGACCCCGCGGAGTCCGAGCTGCCGGATGCCGGACTCGTGGAGCTCGAGGATCCGGAGACGGGAGACCTCGTCCTCGTCGACACCTCCAGCGAGGCCGTGCGCGAGGCGTTCGCGAAGACCGCCGCCGCGGACAACGAGGCCCGGCGGAGGTTCTTCGCGCGGTCGCACATCGAGACGCTCGATCTTTCGACGGACCGTCCGTACATCGACGAGGTTCGCGCGCTCTTCAGGCGCAGGGCCGGAAAGAGGGGTGCGTAATGGCAGGGTTCCGCATTCCGATCGCCGCATGTTCCCTGATGCTGGTCGCGCCGCAGGCCTTTGCAGCGGGTCTTTCCATAAGCCGCAGCGGAGTCGACTTCTCCGTCGATTCCGCTACGGAGGCGATCGATCCCGCCCGCAGCGTGTTCGTGACGGTGAAGGCCGTCGCGCCGAACGGCCTCGCCGTCACGATGCCGGACATCGGCTCGCGCCTGCGCGGATTCTCCGCGGCGGAGGAGTTCGCCGAGGAGCCTGTCGAGGCGGACGGCAGGACGACGCAGGTCGTCAGCTGGAAGCTCGTCCCTGAGCCGTGCGCCGACGAGTACAAGATACGTCCGTTCGTCGTCGCTGTTGCGAAGGGCGCGGCGGATCTGTCTTTTGCCGCGGGACCGGTGTACTTCAGGAATCCGGCCGACCGCGAAAGGGCGGAAGGCGGAATCGAGATCGATCCTGAGAAGGACCTCCCGCCTCTCAGCTGGAGGCTGGTCGGATGGATTGCGCTCGCGGTCCTCGCGGCGGCCCTTGTTTTCGCCGCCGCGTTCTTCGCCGTCAGATACCTCTCGCGGCGGGTGAAGGAGCATTTCATGAGTCCGATAGAGAGGGCCTGGGCGGAACTCGGACGTCTCCTTGCGAAGGGACTTCCCGGGCGCGGCAGGTACAAGGACTTCTATGTCGAGCTCACGATGGTCGTCCGGCGCTACGTGCAGCGCAGGTACGGAATCCGCGCGCCGCATCTCACGACGGAGGAATTCCTGCGGGAGCTCGGATCGTCCGGCAGGACCGACCGCGCGAAGCTCGCGGAGTTCCTCGAGAACGCGGACCTCGTGAAGTTCGCCGGAATCGAGGCGACGCCGGAGATGGCCGATCAGGCGACCGGTTCGGCGAGGGACTACCTGAGGTCCGATTCCGCGATCGACGGCCGGGGAGGCGGGAGATGACGCTGGCGAATCCATGGTTCCTGCTGTTCCTTCTTCCGCTGGCGTTCGCCGCGTGGCGGCTCCTCAGGCGTTCGCGCCGGACCGGCATCCGGTTCTCCGCGCTTGCGCGGCTCCCCGCGAAGACCGCGGGCTGGCGCGCGCGGGTCGCGGCGCTCGCGCCGTTCGTCATGATCGCGGGACTCGCCCTCCTTGTCGTCGCCGCGTCGCGTCCCAGGTCCCCGACCGCGCACACGGGGCGGAACGTCGACGCCATAGCCATCGTCATGGCGGTGGACATCTCGGGATCGATGTCGATACTGGACCTCGCTCCGCCGGACGTCCTCAGGCAGATATACGAACTCTGCCGTTCGGGGAGGCGGCTGTCGGCGGAGACGGTCGCCAGGCTGAAGGAATCCGACCGACTCGCCGTCGTGAAGCGCGTCTTCGCGGAATTCGTGAAGAAGCGCCCCGACGACCTCATCGGACTCGTCACCTTTGGAACCTTCGCGGAGACGCGCGCGCCGCTGACCGCGGACCACGACGCGCTTCTCGAGATGCTGCGCAAGGTGGAGATACCTGAGATCAACGAAGAGACGATGACGGCGATAGGCGACGGGCTCGGAATGTCCCTCTCGCGGCTCGAGAAGGCGGAACCGTCCTCGAAGGTGATAGTGCTCCTGTCGGACGGCGTGGACAACGCGAGCGCTGCCTCCCCCGAGGCCGTCGCCGAGATCGCATCGCGTCGCGGCGTCAAGGTCTACTCGATAGGCGTCGGCATCGCCGCGCACTTCCAGCCTGTCGTCACCCAGTCCATGTTCGGCCCCCGCATAACCACGGCCGATGCCACCTTCGACGAGGGACAGCTCAGGAACATCGCGCAGAAGACAGGCGGCAGGTACTTCCCCGTGAACGACGCGACAGCCCTCAAGGAGGCGCTCGAGGAGATCGACAGACTCGAGACGACGCCGATAGAGACTGACGCGGCAACGCACTGGAACGAGCACTTCGCGGCGTTCCTGCTCGCGGGAACGCTCCTCGCGCTCCTCGCGGCGATGATGTCGATGATCGCGTCGAGGAGGCTCGCGTGAGGACGGTTTTTCAAAATGAACCAAGAACAAGCAGAAAGGAAAGGATAGTCATATGCTGAAGGGCATTTCGCCGGTGGTCTCGCCGGAACTTCTCAAGACGCTCGCCGAGATGGGACACGGCGACGAGATCGTCATATCGGACGCGCATTTCCCGGCGCACACTTTCAATGCGCGCGTTATTCGCGCCGACGGCATCCCCGCCGACAGGCTGCTCGCCGGAATCATTCCGCTTTTCGAGCTCGACTCCTATGCGACGCCCGTCGTCATGATGGACGCCGTGAAGGGCGACACGCTCGACTCCGAGGTCGAGAAGCGCTATCGCGCCGCGCTCGGCTACGACGGCGGGATCGAGCGCATGGAGCGCTTCGCGTTCTACGAGCGCGCCAGGAAGGCGTATGCGGTCCTCCTCTCGGGCGAGACGGCGAAGTACGGAAACATCATCCTCAAGAAAGGCGTCACGCCGGTTGCGTAATATGGAAGCGAAGAAGCAGGAATTCAAGGCCGAGATCGCGGAGATGCTCGACCTGGTGGTCAACTCCCTCTATTCGAAGAAGGAGATATTCCTCAGGGAGCTCGTCTCGAACGCGTCGGACGCGGTGGACCGCGCGAAGTACCTCGGGCTCACGCAGAAGGAGCTCGTCGCGGACAATCCCGACTGGGCGATCGAGATCGCCGTCGACAGGACGGCGAAGACGATGATGGTGACGGACAACGGAATCGGCATGGACGCCGCAGACCTCGAGAAGTCCCTCGGCACCATCGCCAGCTCCGGCACCAAGGCGTTCCGCCAGGCCCTCAAGGAGAAGGGCGGCGAGGCGCTTCCCGAGCTGATCGGACAGTTCGGCGTCGGATTCTACGCGGCGTTCATGGTCGCGGACAGGGTGCGCGTCGTCACGAAGAAGCGCGGTACCGACGCGGCGTTCCAGTGGGAGTCCGACATGACGGGCGGCTACGTGATCTCCGATGCGGAGCGCGCCGACTACGGAACGTCGGTGATGCTGCACCTCCGTGACGACCAGGTCGAGTACCTCGACTACTGGCGGGTCGCGGATCTCGTGAAGAAGTATTCTGACTTCATCGCGTATCCGATCCGCTTCAGGACGGTCGACGTCCCCAAGGACGAGAAGGACGACGACAGGAAGTCCCGCGAGGAGCGCGAGGCGAAGCCGATGAACACGATGGTCGCCCTTTGGAAGCGCGCCAGGAAGGATGTCAAGGACGAGGAGTACGCCGAGTTCTACAAGCACCTGACGCACGACTACGACGGGCCCTTCGAGACGATTCCGTTCTCCGGCGAGGGACAGGTCGAGTTCAAGGCGCTCCTGTTCATCCCGAAGAAGGCGACGATGGACCTCTTCGTCCCGCAGCAGAAGCGCGGACTCTCGCTCTACGTGCGCAACGTCTTCATCGGCGACGACATCGAGATGCTGCTCCCGCAGTGGCTGAGGTTCGTGAAGGGCGTCGTGGATTCGAGCGACCTTCCGCTCAACGTCTCGCGCGAGATGCTGCAGGACGATGCCGTCATCGCGAAGATAAAGTCCGCCGTCACGGCGAAGATACTCTCCAGCCTCGAGGATCTCAAGAAGAAGGGCGACCGCTACGACGAGTTCTTCAATGCCTTCGGGACTGTCCTCAAGGAGGGCGTCCATACGGACTGGGAGCACGCCGACCGCATCAAGAAGCTCCTCAAGTATCCGACCGCGCGGTCCGACGCCGGCAGGCGCGTCTTCCTGGAGGACTACGTGAAGGACATGCCGTCCGACCAGAAGGACATCTACTACATCTGCGCCGAGCGCGAGGAGGACGCCCGGAGGGCGCCCCAGCTCGAGCAGGCCAGGAAGCACGGATGCGACGTTCTCCTCTTCTGCGATCCCGTGGACGAGTACCTGACGGAGTCCCTGCGCGAGTTCGACGGAAAGAAGTTCGTCGACGTGGCGAAGGGCGACGTCCAGTTCGGGTCCGACGACGAGAAGAAGGCCGAGAAGAGCGCGAACGAGAAGGCGGCGGGCGAGCTCAGGCCGTTCATCGAGACGGTGAAGAAGCAGCTCGACAAGGACGTATCGGACGTGCGCGTCTCGACGCGTCTCGCCGAGTCGCCGTGCTGCCTCGTGGCGCGCGAGTATGCGCTGTCGCCGGCGATGGTCCGCATGATGAAGGCGATGCACCAGGACGTCCCGGAGGAGAAGCGCATCCTCGAGCTCAACGCCGCGCATCCGCTCGTGAGGAAGGTCGCGGCGCTTGCGGGCGACGAGCAGAAGGACGCGATATCGCTCCTCTACGATTCCGCCCTCATCGCCGAGGGCTCGCCGATCGCTGACGGCGCGAAGTTCACGAAGCTGCTCGCGAACCTCATGCTGAAGTGATTTCGCTCGAGCTAGAGCAGTCCCTCGGCGGAGTCGTCATGGGCATCGACGAGGCGGGACGCGGACCCCTGGCGGGCGGCGTCTTCGCCGCGGCGGTGTCCGTTCCGCCCGAGGAGGCCCGCGAACTGCTCGCGGGTCCCTGGAGCGGGATCAACGACTCGAAGAAGCTTTCCGCGAAGAAGCGCGGGGAGCTGGCCGAAGTCGTCAAGTCGACTCCCGGCTGCACGTGGTCCGTGGCGAGCGCGTCGCCGGGCGAGATCGACGAGCTGAACATCCTCCGTGCGACGCACCTCGCGATGCGTCGCGCGGCGGAGGCGGTCGGCAGGGAATTGGGCGCGGGCAGGGGGATCCGTATCCTCGTGGACGGACTCGCGGTCCCGAATCTTCCGTATCCGTCCAGGAATGTCGTAAAAGGGGACGCGAAGAGCCTCTTCATAGCCGCGGCGTCGATACTCGCGAAGACCGCGAGGGACGCGGACTGCCTGCGGCTCGAGGCGCTGTATCCCGGATACGGCTTCGCGAAGCACAAGGGGTATCCGACTAAGGACCACCTCGCGGCGCTGGCGAAGCTGGGACCGTGCCCCGAACACAGGCGGAGCTTCGGCCCCGTCGCGCAAATGGAATTGGGAATATGAACTGCAAGGTGATGGGAATTGTCAACGTGACGCCGGATTCGTTTTCCGACGGGGGAAAGTACTTCGAACCAGAGGAGGCGATCAGGCGCGTCAGCAACATGGTGGAGGATGGCGCGGACATCGTGGACATCGGCGCAGAGTCTACCCGCCCCGGGGCGACACCGATCTCCTGGGAGGAGGAGTGGACCCGCCTCGAACCCGTCCTGAGGGGACTGTCCCCGCGGAATCTGGGGACTGTCCCCGTCTCCGTTGACACGTACCACCCCGAGACGGCGGAGCGCGCCCTAGACCTCGGCGCCTCGATCATCAACTGCGTCTACGAGGGGACTGTCCCCAAGATGCTGGAGATATGTGCAAGAAAACGCGGAAAAATCGTAATTCCGAGCAGGTCGTTGGGGACAGTCCCCAATGAATTGATGGGGACAGTCCCCGTTTGGATAGACCCGATGATTGGATTCGGGACGAGCCGCGAGGAGGATCTGGAGCTTCTTAGGTCCATTCCCGAACTGGCCAGGAAGGCGCCCGTCCTCGTCGGTGCGAGCCGCAAGCGCATCGTCAAGAAGCTCACCGGCGAGAAGATGCTCGGGAAGAACGTCGGCGGGAACCTGGGCATCGCCGCCTGGTGCGCCATGAAGGGCGCGTCCGCCGTGCGCGTCCACGACGTCAAGGAGACCGTCCAGGCGTTCCGCGTCCTGGAGACGCTGGAAGGCGACAGAGACCTGTAAATGGAATTCGTGGCGATAGACTTCGAGACGACGGCGTTCGCCGACGACGGACGCAACGAGCCATGGCAGCTCGGGGCGGCGGTCGTCCGGGACAATGTCATAGTCGAGAGGCGGGAATGGTTCTTCGGGACAGCCATGACGCCGGACTACGAGCCGATAATGGACCAGTGGGACGACTTCTATCCCGTTCTCGCCAACCGGCGCCTCGTCGCCCACAACACCGCCTGCGAGAAGACAATCCTCACGCGCCTGGCCCCGCTCACGAAGTGGGGTCCGTGGACAGACACTTTGAGGCTCGCAAAGGCGCGGTATCCGAAACTCCCCAGCTACAGGCTCGGCGACCTCTGCGAAACGCTCGGATGCGTTCCGGAGTTCGAGGGGCGGACCTGGCACGACGGACTCTACGACGCGATAGCGTGCGCGAACCTTGCAATCAGGCTGCAGTTCCCATGAGAAAGCTTGCGAGGCTCTTCTTCGAGATGTTCCGCATCGCGCTCTTCGTGATAGGCGGCGGATTCGCGATCATCGCCGTCTGCGACGACGTGTTCTCGCGGAAGCTCAAGTGGACGAAGGAAGGGGAGCTCCTCGACATGCTGCCCCTCTACCAGATGATTCCGGGGATTCTCGCCGCGCACAACGCCGTCTACGTGGGGCGCAAGGTCGCAGGCTGGAAGGGGTCCCTCGTCGCCATCGCCGGCGTGACGCTCCCGAGCGTCGTCGTCTTCACGGCCGTGTCGATGGGCTACGACTTCATTCCGCTCGGGAATCCGTGGCTCAAGTCCGCCTTCGTCGGACTCCGTGCGGTTCTTGCCGGCGTCATAGGCGCGATGGTCGTGAGGACATGGACGAAGAACATATGCGACGCCTTCGGATACGTCATGTTCGCCGTCGCGTTCGTCGCGCTGATGACTCCGGGAGTCCCCGCTGTCGCCGTCATCGGACTCGCCGTCGCGGGCGGCGTCGTCGCCGGTCTCGCCGAGAAGGGGCGTCCGCCACGGACCGTGTTCGCATCAACATGGTTCGTGCCGCTGGTCTTCCTGCAGTACGGCATCGTGGCCTTCGGCGGCGGATACGTCCTCGTGCCGATCTACATGCAGGACTTCGTCGGACCCGCCGCGCACCATCTCCAGATCGCTACGTCCGAGTTCGCGAACCTTATGGCGCTCACGCAGATGACGCCGGGTCCGATCGGCATAAACGCCGCGACGTATTTCGGCTATCGGCTGTTCGGACTGTTCGGCGGAATCGTCTCCACGATGTGCATCGTCCTCCCTGGATTCATACTCCTCTCGCTTGCGCTGCTTTCGCTGGAAAAGTTCAAGGAGAGCGCAGTGGTGAAGGGCGTGATGAGGTGGGTGAGACCTGTGACGACCGCCCTCATGTCCGCGGCGTTTCTTTCGTTCGCCGGGATGAGCTGCTGGGATCCGGCGCACACGTCATGGTGCACCGTCGGCGGATTCCGCCTGAACCTCGTCGCGACGT
>JAFONM010000036.1 GCA_017418445.1 Kiritimatiellia bacterium | reverse complement strand
GCTTGGTTCGGTGAATACATGACCCACGGCCTCGGGATGGACGATCTTGTGGAATCGTTCGACGCGCTCGGACTTTCGACCACGAACCTGAATTGGGTCGTCGGCACCATCGGCGGGATATCCAGAAAGAGCGCTGACCCATGGAGCGAAATGGGCGACTTCGAGGATACGCAAGCAGTTGTTGTCGTCGCATCTTTCGACAAGAACGCGAAGCCGAGGAAGTCCATGCGCCGCAAGCTGAAGAAACTCGTGCGCAAGGCATCGGGAAGGGAACGAGAGGAATTTACGCGTAAGAAGCCTGACCTGAAGGAGGTCAAAGAGGCTCTGCCGGAGGTTGGCAAGTTCGATGGACGCATTTATCGGCTCGCATCGTCGGAATCAGCCCGCGATCTCGTAGGCAAGGGCGACATATTGATCGCCGTCGGAGACGATGGACTCGTCTATTATTCGCTGGACGCCAAGACGCTTGGCCGCGCGATACGTCTGTATCGTGGCGAGGAGCGCGGCGGATTCGAGGAGTTCGCGACGCGCGGGCCGTATATGTTCCGTTTGGCGGTCCCAGAGACAGGAGCGTTGTTGAAGCGCATCATGAACTATCGGACGTTATCTGAATACGGCGCACATCTGTTTGCCAATGGAGCGCGGATACTTTCTTCACTTGGTCGCTTCGAGCTCTGTGGCAAGCTGACGGAAGGCGGCACGCTGAAGGTGGGGGTGCGGTTGGAGGTCGCTGACGAAAAGGACGTGGAGAAGTTCGCCATACCGCTGCGGACGGTCGTGACCGTCATGCGCGAGGAAATCCACAAAGAGGGGCCGAATGCGGCTTTAGCCCATTGGATCGTTGGCAACCTCCGCGTCCTGACCGAAGGCAAGTCCATTGTCCTTGAGACTTGCGACAAGACTCCGTAGCATCCGGGGATGGCCGAGCCGCTTCTATTAACAGCTGAGCGGAATGCCTATTTCAAACGGTTGAGTCGTGCGAAGCCCAAGCCGAAGTTCGAGAGCTGAATCACCATGGGCTCGCACTTGACTGCGTGCCGAATTTAGTGTAGAATAAACACAATTTAAAACCTACTAAAGGAGATTATCAAATGCTAAACAGACGCGAATTTCTCGAAGCGCTCGGCGTGACCGCCGGTGTCGCCTCGGTTCCGGGATGCTGCTGGTGCTGCTCGGGCAATACGTCGCAGATTGCGCTTCAGCTCTATTCGATCCGCACCTACATCGGCGGCGATGCAAAGGCGAACATCAAGGGCGTCGGTCTCGCGCAGGCTCTCAAGGACGTCGCCGCGATCGGCTTCAAGGGCGTCGAGTTCGCCGGCTACTACGGCAACGATCCGAAGACGCTCAGGTCGATGCTGGCGGACGCGGGACTCGTCGCGTGCGGAACCCACGTCGGCAACAACGAATACGGCTTCGACACCACGAACTGGAAGTTCAATCAGGACGTTCTCAAGAAGACGCTCGAGTTCAATCTCGCCTATGGCAACAACCTCGTCATCTGTCCCGGCGGCGGAAACATTCCGCCGGGAGTCTCGTGGTCCACGGGACAGGGCGGCAGCGAGGCCGTTCCCACCAAGGAGATCGACGAGTTCACCAAGCGCCTCGTGGACCTCTACAACCAGGCGGCCGCCGTCGCGAAGACGATGGGCGCGAAGATCGGCCTTCACAACCACACGTGGGAGCACGGCATCAAGATGATGAACGGAGTCTCGTTCTGGGACTACTTCTTCTCCAACACCGCCCATGACGTCTGCATGGAGCAGGACGTCGGCTGGACGACCTGCGCGGGCGACATGTTCCCCGGCCTCAATGCGGTCGACCAGTACAGGAAGTATCCCGGCCGCTCGCCGACCCTTCACGCGAAGGAGAACGGAATGGGCAAGGGCGTCAAGAAGTTCGACGCCATCCTCGGCAGGCCCGGATGCGACGAGAACGGCAAGCCGTGCGCGACGCCGGTGCCGTGGGACGACCTCTTCAAGGCGACGGACGCCGACGGCGTCAAGTGGTACGTCGTCGAGTGCGAGCGCCACTTCGAGGACCTCTCGGCCGTGACGCCCAGCTTCGAGTTCCTCAAGGCCAAGGGCAGGGCCTGATAGTACGAACTCGGCCAGACGACAGCCGGCTGCCAGTGGACAGGACACTGACGGCTGGCTGTCGGTCTTTTTCGAAACGGCCGGTGCGACCGGGAAGACATGACGGAGCCGGATTAAAGACTCGATTGGAGCGGGCGGCGTGATGAACGACGATATCATACAGGAGGAGCGACTTCTCGCCGTCGCCAGGGACGCCGCAAGGCGTGCGGGCGACTACGCGGCGTCTAACGTCGCGAGAAGGCACGACGTGAATTCCGCGACGCGGGCGGACGTGAAGCACAAGCTCGACGTCGAGTGCGAGGCCGTCGTCAGGAAGGTCGTAATGGAGGCTTTCCCGGGCCATGCGTTCCTCGGCGAGGAGTCGAGCGGCGCCAGTGCCGACTCGCCGGGATACGTGTGGATCGTGGATCCGATAGACGGAACAGTCAACTTCTTCCACGGTTCGCCGCACTGGAACTGCTCCGTCGCCGTCTGGCGCGAAGGCAGGCCGGTGGCGGGAGTCGTCTACGCGCCCATGGAGCGCGAGCTCTACGAGGCGACGGCATCGGGCCCCGCGCTGCTGAACGGCAGCGCGGTGCGCGTCTCCGACACGTCCGACCTTTCGATGGCGCTCGTGGGGACGGGCGTCGGGAAGCCCGCGCCTGGTTCAGGCGGATTCTCCCGCGTCGACCGCCTCGCCGCGGCGTGCCAGAGGGTGCGCGTCGCCGGCTCCGCGGCGCTGGACATCTGCAGCGTGGCCCGCGGCAGCCTCGACGCCTACTTCGAATCGGGGATATACGTCTGGGACATGGCTGCCGCGTCGCTGGTGCTCGAGCGCGCCGGAGGAAGATCCGAGGTCCTTGCGCGCCGCGACGACGACGGCGCGATCGCGTTCCTCGCGACCAACGGCCTCCTTCACTCCGCGATGCGCGCCGTCGCCGAGCCCTGACGCCGCCGGCACCGCTTTTTATGGTATAATATCCCCCATGGAATTCGAGAACACAATCGGACTTGAGACCCATGTCCAGCTCAAGACGAAGACGAAGATGTTCTGCTCGTGCCTGCTGAAGACAGGGTGCGAGCCGAACACGAACACGTGCCCGGTATGCCTCGGCTACCCCGGCGCCCTCCCGGTGATGAACAAGGAGGCGATCAGGCTCACCGTGATGAGCGGCATGATGCTCGGATGCGAGATCAACCGCCACGCGACCTTCGACCGAAAGAACTACTTCTATCCAGACATGGCGAAGGACTACCAGATTTCCGAGAACGGGAATCCGCTCTGCATCGGCGGCGGCGTGGAGATCGCCCGTGCGGACGGCACGAAGAAGTTCATCCGGATCAACCACATCCACCTGGAGGAGGACGCCGCCAAGATAAACCACTACGCGACGACCTCGGGAGTCGACTTCAACCGCGGAGGGACTCCGCTCATGGAGATCGTCTCGGAGCCGGACATGGAGTCCGCCGACGACGCGATCGCCTACCTCGCGGCCCTCAAGGAGATACTCGTCTACACCGGAGTCTCCGACTGCAACCTCGAAGAGGGCAACATGCGCTCCGACGTGAACATCTCCATCCGTCCCGTCGGCGAGACGAAGCTCGGCACGAAGGTGGAGATCAAGAACATGAACTCGTTCTCCGGCATCCACGCCGCGCTCGAGTTCGAAGCGCGCCGCCAGCGCGAGTGCATGGCCCATTCCATGCCCATCGTGCAGGAGACCCGCAGGTGGGATCCCGAGGCCCTCGAGACGGCGTCCATGCGCTCCAAGGAGAACGCCCACGACTACCGGTACTTTCCGGAACCCGACCTCGTCCCCGTGGAGCTCTCAGCGGACCTCGTCGAGAGCTGGCGCAAGCTCCTTCCGGAGAAGCCCGAGGCGAGGCGCGCGAGGATGATCGACGAATATGGCATAGCCGAGTACGACGCCGAGGTCCTGTCGCAGCACAAGCAGAACGCGGACTGGTTCGAATCCGCCGCGAAGGGGCTCGACAAGAAGACCGCGAAGGCGCTCTGCAACCTCTTCATGGGCGACGTGATGGCGCTGATGAACGCCAGCGGAAAGTCCATCTCCGAGTGCGGCATGAAGCCCGCGGAGCTCGCGTCCCTCGTGAAGCTCTCCGTCGCGGGTACGATCAACGGACCCACCGTCAAGGAACTCCTCCCCGAAATCTTCGAGAAGGGCGGGGACCCGGAGAAGATCGTGAAGGAGCGCGGGCTCGGCGCAGTGAGCGACACTTCCGCCCTCGAGGCGTTCGTTGACCAGGCCATCGCCGCGAATCCCAAGGTCGTCGAGGACTTCAAGGCCGGCAAGAAGGCTGCCGCCGGCTTCTTCGTCGGCCAGGTCATGAAGCTCTCAAAGGGCAAGGCGGATCCGAAACTCGTAGGCGGAATAGTCGCCAGGAAGTTGAGCGGAAAATGAGAATCGCAGCATACTGTCCGCTTCTTCTCGCCGCGGCCGCGCTTGCCGGCTGCGCCGGCTTCCGCGAGACCGCGAAGAGCTCGTTCATCGACGACGAAGGGAACTTCCTCGTCGCGCGTTACGGAGAGCTGACAAGGGAATATTCGTACGACATCGTCTCTCCGGTGAACGGAGCGAGGCTCACCAACAAGGACAAGCGGATCGTCAAGGTGCAGCTGCCGAACGGCGAATGGAAGGACTTCTACTACTGCATGCAGGATGTGCCGCAGGGGACGATGTATACGACGCGCGACGGGCAGTGGAAGTACTGGACGACGGGCCTCATGTCCCGGCTGTACCTGATCGACGAACAGCGTACCGACTATCTGCTGGTGTTCGAGGGCAACTGCTACGATCCCACCGGCGACGGGAGAAGCGGGCGGTGAATCCGCTCGACAACATCCGCGTCGTCCTAGTGGGGACCCTCTACACCGGCAACGTCGGATCGAGCTGCCGCGCCATGGCCAACATGGGCATCCGCCATCTCAGGCTGGCGGCTCCCAACCTCCAGAACTCCTGGGACGAAGGTGAACGTCTCGCCGTCCACGCGACCGACATAATGAACGCCCGCGAGGAGTTCGCGACGTTCGAGGAGGCGGTCGCGGACTGCGTCGCCGTCGTCGGAACGACCGCGCGCGAGGGACTCTACCGCCAGCACGTGAAGGCTCCGCGAGATTGCGCGGCGGACATCCTCTCCATCGCCGAGACGGGGCCCGTCGCGCTGGTGTTCGGACGCGAGGACAAGGGACTTCTCAACGAGGAAATCGCGCAATGCACCCACTTGATTCGCATACCGGTCGACGAGGGCTACACCTCGATCAACCTCTCCCAGGCCGTGCTCGTCACGTGCTACGAGATGTTCTGCGCTTCAGGACGCTATGTTCCGCCGCACGAGAAGGCTCCGCCGGCCCCGCAGGCGCAGAAGATGCAGCTCATGAAGAACTGGCAGGCGATGCTCGAGGAGATCGGATTCATGAAACCGGTTCAGGCGGACCATTTCATGCAGGGCTTCCACCGCGTGTTTTCGCGCGGTGTCGTAACCAAAGATGATGCGGCGCTTTTGCTGGGTGTCGCGCGCCAGGCGCGCTGGGCCGTTGAGAATGGTCCGCCCAAAGATACGGATGTTACGTAATATGTAACTTTGACCAGTTTTGTATTACATAAAGCGTAACCATTTCATTTTATTGTCACCTTAGACTAAATAGTCTGGAAATAGGCATCAGACTTTCTTTTTAACTCAAATGCGCGCAAAGTACTCAAAGAAATGCAAATTTTGTGGTCAAATGGCAGGAAGTATTGCCGTGACTAGGCTTGAGCAATGCGATTGGCACATTAAATGCTTACCAAAAATGTAAGGGCCCAAATGGGGACTGTCCCCATCGGGTCTCATCAAAAAGAAAAGGAAAAAAATGAACAAGTACGTAGCGAAGGTCATGGCCGACGTCAAGGCCAAGAATCCCAATGAACCAGAATTCCTGCAGGCGGTGGACGAAGTCCTGATGACGCTTGATTCCGTCGTCAAGGCGAACCCCCAGTACGAGAAGAACGCGATTCTCGAGCGCATGGTCGAGCCCGAGCGTGTCGTCATGTTCCGCGTCCCTTGGGTTGACGACAAGGGAATCGTCCGCGTGAACCGCGGCTATCGCATCCAGATGAACAGCGCGATCGGACCCTACAAGGGCGGTCTCCGCTTCGACCCGACCGTCAACCTTTCCGTCCTCAAGTTCCTCGCCTTCGAGCAGGTCTTCAAGAACTCCCTCACGACGCTCCCGATGGGCGGCGGAAAGGGCGGCAGCGACTTCAATCCCAAGCAGAGTCCCCACACCCCCGGCAAGCGCTGCAGCGATGCCGAGGTGATGCGCTTCTGCCAGAGCTTCATGACGGAACTCTTCCGTCACATCGGACCCGACACGGACGTCCCGGCGGGCGACATGAACGTCGGCGGCCGCGAGATCGGCTACCTGTTCGGGCAGTACAAGCGCCTTGCCAACGAGTGGACCGGCGTCCTCACGGGCAAGGGCCTCTCCTTCGGCGGCTCGCTGATCCGTCCCGAGGCGACCGGCTACGGCGACATCTACTTCGCCGCCAACATGCTCGCGATGCGCAACGAGACGCTCGAGGGCAAGCAGTGCGTCATTTCCGGTTCGGGCAACGTCGCCTCGTTCGCGGCCGAGAAGCTCATGCAGCTCGGCGCCAAGGTGCTCACGCTTTCCGACCGCAGCGGCACGCTGTTCGTGAAGGAGGGCTTCACGCCCAGGCTCCTCAAGCAGGTGATGCAGCTCAAGAACGTGAAGCGCGGGGAGCTCTCCGAGCTCGCCAAGGCCGGCAGGTTCTTCAAGGGGGCGAATCCCTGGCAGGTCGCGGACAAGGTCGACTGCGCGTTCCCGTGCTCGCGCCAGAACGAGCTCGACGGCAAGGACGCCGCCTACCTCCTCAAGCACGGCTGCAAGCTCGTCGGCGAGGGCGCGAACATGCCTTCCACCCCGGAGGCCGTCGAGCAGTTCGTAGGCGCGAAGATCATGTACTCGCCCGGCAAGGCCTCGAACGCCGGCGGCGTCGCGACCTCCGGTCTCGAGATGTCGCAGAACTCTGAGCGCCTCAGCTGGACGCGCGAGGAGGTCGACGCGAAGCTCAAGGGCATCATGAAGGCCATCCACGACAACGCGTGGGAGGCGGCCGCCAGGTACGGCAAGAAGGGCAACTATGTCGTCGGCGCGAACATCGCCGGCTTCGTCAAGGTCGCCGACGCGATGGTCGCACAGGGCGTCTGCTGAAATTTACAACGGACGCCAGAAAGGTTTTCGTACTTGCAACCTCTGGCGTCCGTTGTCTTGAATCATTCAAGCGAACGGGGACGGGCGGGAATATGGTATAATTTCCGCCCGTGGCAGAACAGATGACATCCGAGATCGCCGTGCTGCGGGACATATCGACGGCAGTTGTCCGTGAAAGGGACATCCGCCGCATGCTTGGCAAGGTGATCGAGATCCTCGACCGGAGCATGGGAATGCGCCGGGGAACCTTCACGCTCCTCGAGGGGGACGAGCTCAAGATCGAGGCGTCCTCCAGCGAAATGAACGCGGAGGAGAAGTCGCTCGGCACGTATCGTCTCGGAGAGGGCATAACGGGACTTGTCGCCAAGACCGGCAAGTCGGAGATCGTGCCGGACATCCGCAAGGACAGGCGCTTCCTGAACCGCACCAGGACGCGCGGCGAGGACGACGCGCTGTCGTTCGTGTGCGTTCCCCTTTTGAGGCAGGGACAGGTCATCGGGACCCTCTCCGCGGATCGCGCGATCGACGGCGAATACGAGGCCTCCCTGAAGCGCGACGTCGCGTTCCTTGAAATCATAGCGAACCTTACCGCGGAGGCCGCGGCGGTCCTCCGCGAGGAGTGCGCGGAACGCGACAAGATACTTAGCGAAAACCGCGAGCTGCGCGGAATGATCTCGGACGACAACCGTCCGCGGCGGATCATCGGCGACTGCACCGAGATGCGCGCCGTGTACGAGCAGATCGCGCAGGTCGCGCCGAGCGACGCGACGGTGCTGATACGCGGTCCGAGCGGGACGGGCAAGGAGCTCGTCGCGCAGGCGATAAAGTCGCGTTCCTCGCGCAGGGACAAGCCGTTCGTCGTCCTCAACTGCGCGGCGATGCCCGAGACGCTCGTCGAATCGGAACTCTTCGGGCACGAGAAGGGCGCGTTCACGGACGCGCGCGAGCGCCGCATAGGCCGCGCCGAGGAGGCGAACGGAGGAACGCTCTTCCTGGACGAGATCGGAGACCTTTCGATAGCGGTCCAGGTGAAGCTCCTGAGGTTCCTGCAGGACCGCACGTTCTCGCGCGTCGGTTCGAACGAGGTCCTTCGCAGCGACGTGAGGATACTCGCGGCGACCAGCCGCGACCTCGAGAGCCTCATGGCGAAGAAGCTGTTCCGCGAGGACCTCTACTACAGGCTTTCGGTCTTTCCGATAACGATGCCGGCGCTGAGGGACCGCGGCGGGGATGTAATCCTCCTCGCGCACCATTTCCTCGCGAAGATGAACATGAAGTACGCCAAGCGCATCGCGAGGATATCGCCTCCCGCGATGAACCTCCTGCAGGCGTACGAATGGCCGGGCAACGTCCGCGAGCTCGAGAACTCCATAGAGCGCGCGGTCCTCACCACGCGCGACGACACCATCCACACGTACAACCTGCCCCCGGCCATGCAGAGCGAGGCATTCTCGGAGAATCCCTTCCGGCCTGACGAGAACATGACGCTCGGAGAGCAGCTCGCCGCCACGGAGAGGCGCATTCTCGAGGGCGCGCTCGTGCGCCACAAGGGAAACCGCGCGGCGGCCGGGCGCGAACTCGGCGTCACGCCGAGAATGATGAACTACCGACTCGGGAGGCTGGGACTCGTCGACTTCGCCAAACAGTGAAGTCTGCCTGCCCGGCGGAGGGACCCATATGAAAGAATGGATTGCAATACTCGACTACGGATCGCAGTACACGCAGCTCATTGCGCGAAGGATCCGCGAGCAGCACGTATACTCAGAGATCATCCGCTTCGACACTCCCGCAGACAGGCTCAGGGAGCGCATGCCGAAGGGGATAATACTCTCGGGCGGCCCCAGCAGCGTGTTCGAGGACGGAGCGCCCGGAGTCGATCCCGCGATATTCGAACTCGGAGTCCCGATCCTGGGCGTCTGCTACGGAATGCAGCTCATGAGCCAGGTTCTGGGCGGCAAAGTACGGCCGGGCGAGGCGCGCGAGTACGGCAAGACGCCGATGAAGACGCTCCCGGGCAACGACCTCTTCAAGGGACTTCCGGATTCTTTCATCGTATGGATGTCGCACGGCGACCGCGTCGCGGAGATTCCGGCTGGATTCGAGGTCGGCGCGACTTCCGCGAACTGTCCCTACGCCGCGATACGCAATCCGACGCGCCGCCTCTACGGAATCCAGTTCCATCCCGAGGTCGTGCACACCGAGTACGGAAAGCAGATACTCTCGAACTTCGTGTTCCTGATCTGCGGGGCCAAGGGCGACTGGCACCTTTCCGCGTGGATCGACGAGACCGTCGAGAAGATGCGCGAGAAGATCGGCGACGACGAGGTGGTCCTCGGCCTCTCCGGCGGCGTCGACTCGTCGGTAGTGGCGGTCCTCCTCAACAGGGCGATCGGCAGACGCCTCCACTGCATCTTCGTGGACAACGGACTCCTCCGCATGCACGAGGCCGAGCAGGTCGAGGCGATGTTCGACGCGAAGCTCGGCTTCGACCTCACGGTCGCCCGCGCGGCGAAAAGATTCTACGCCGCGCTCGACGGACTCTCCGACCCCGAGGCGAAGCGCAAGGCGATCGGCAGGACCTTCGTCGACGTCTTCGCCGAGGAGGCGCGCAGATTCTCGCACTGCAGGTTCCTCGGCCAGGGCACCATCTATCCGGATGTCATCGAGAGCTCGCACGCGCTGAAGGGGCCGTCGCAGACGATCAAGTCCCACCACAACGTCGGCGGACTTCCGCCGGACCTCAAGTTCGAACTGGTAGAGCCGCTGAGGGACCTCTTCAAGGACGAGGTGCGCGCCGTCGGACGCGAGCTCGGCATGGCTTCGGAGCTCCTCGACAGGCAGCCGTTCCCCGGCCCCGGACTCGGCGTCAGGATACTCGGCGAAGTCACAGAGGAGAAGGTCCGTATCCTGCAGGAGGCGGACCTCCGCGTCCAGGAGGAGGTCAGGAAGCTCCCTGGCTACAAGACGATATGGCAGACGTTCGCGGTCCTTCTCCCCGTGCGCACGGTCGGCGTGATGGGCGACCAGCGCACGTACGAATACACGTGCGCGGTCAGGTCGGTCGATTCCGTCGACGCGATGACGGCTGACTGGACGCGCATTCCGTTCGAGACGCTCGCGACGATCTCGAACAGGATAATCAACGAGGTCCGCGGCATAAACCGCGTAGTCTACGACATCTCGTCCAAGCCTCCCGCCACGATAGAGTGGGAGTAGCGCCTGCAGGCGACGGCCTCGGGCGAAACGGAAGCCTGAGATTGGTCGGACTGGCGGGGATCGGACCCGCGACCCCAACATTAAAAGTGTCGTGCTCTACCAACTGAGCTACAGTCCGAGGTCGGCGTGTATTATACCAAATACGCCTCCCGCTAACAAGGGCGGCATTTCCTGCAGGGAAATTTTGGTATAATATCAGGCGATGGCGGAAGGTGAGCCGATAATCGAACTGAAGCACGTGGACGCGGGGTATCCGGGCGTCACGATCCTGCACGACGTCACGTTCGACGTGATGCGCGGCGAGGTCTTCATCCTCCTGGGCGGATCGGGGTGCGGAAAGTCCACGATCATGAAGCACATGATCGGGCTGAATCCGATACTCGCCGGCGAAATGAAGCTTGCGGGGATGGAGTGGTCCTCGAAGACGCGCGACGCGCTCTGCCGCAAGATAGGCGTCATGTACCAGAGCGGGGCGCTGTTCGGGTCGATGACGTGCCTGGAGAACGTGATGCTCCCGCTCGAGGAGTTCACGAAGCTCGGGCGAAAGGAACGCGAGGAGCGCGCCCGCGGTCTCCTCGCGTCGGTGGAGCTCGCGGACGCCGCGGACAAGCTGCCGGGCGAGATCTCCGGAGGGATGAAGAAGCGCGCGGCGATCGCGCGCGCGATGGCGCTCGATCCGGAGGTCGTCTTCCTCGACGAGCCGAGCGCGGGACTCGATCCGATCACCTCGTCCGCGCTCGACGACCTCATCATCAGGCTCAAGAACGAGACGGGCAAGACGTTCGTCGTCGTGACCCACGAGCTTCCGAGCATCTTCAAGATCGCGGACCGCTGCGCGATGTTCGACAAGGCGCGCAGGGGGATGATAGCCCTCGGGACCCCGCAGGGGCTGAGGGACTCGTCGAAGGATCCTTTTGTCGTCAAATTCTTCAACAGGGGGGAAGTACATGGCAAGTGACAATCATGCCCACTACGCTCGCATAGGCTTCGTGGTCGTCGCCGGCGTCATCGCGATAACCGCGACGCTCATATACCTCGGCGGCCTGAAGGGACGCGACGGGGAGCTCTTTCTCGAGACGTATTCCGACAAGCCCGTGAGCGGACTCTCGATAGGCAGCTCCGTCAACTTCCGCGGCGTCAAGATCGGCGAGGTGAGGAAGATCTCGTTCATCGGCACGGAATACGACGTCGACGGCGCCGACAACCAGAAGATATACATCCTCCTGGCCATCAAGCAGAGCCTCATGGGGCTCAGGGAAGGGGAGGATGCCGCCGAGACGGCAAGGCTCCTTATCGGCGCCGGCATCCGCGCGACAGTCACGGCAAGCGGCATAACCGGACTTTCCCGAATAGAGATCGACTACCCGTCGGACCGCACGCCGCCGCCGCAGCCGGTCTCGTGGAAGCCGGAGCATCTGCTCATCCCGCCCGCGCCGTCGCTCATGGACAACTTCTCCGATACGGCGACGCGCGTCATGAACGAAATCGACAAGATGGACTTCGAGACGATACGCGAGAGCGTCAACGACACGATGAGGCAGTCCGTCGTCGCCGTCTCGAACATCGCCGACCTCGCGGCCGGCGCCGCGCTTCTCGTGGACTCCGAGCGGGTAAGGCTCGACGCGATACTCGACGACCTGCGCATCGCCTCGTCGTCGCTGCGCAGCTTCGCGGACCAGGTCGCGGACGATCCGTCCCTCCTTTTCTTTCCGCCCAGGCGCGAACCGCTCCCGGAGACGCGCCGACCCTGACACGATGTGATATAATATCCGCCTATGAAAATGAAGTACAAGTCCGAGTCCGAGTACTGCGCCGAATACATGCGCTACCTCGGCATTGCCAAAACAGCACGCAGGAGCTACGCCGAGAGCGTGAGGCTCCTCGAGAAGAGGGGTTTCAGGGAGATCTCGAAGGTCAAGACCCTCAAGGCCGGCGACAAGGTCTACCGCGGATACCTCGGCCGCACCGTCATGGCCGCAGTCATCGGGAGGAGGCCTATCGCCGAGGCCGGTCTCAAGGTCGTCGGCGGGCACACGGACGCGCCGCGTCTCGACCTCAAGCCCAGGCCCATCTACAGCAAGGGCGGCTGCATCTTCTTCGACTGCCACATGTACGGCGGCATCAAGAAGTACCAGTGGCTCGTGAGGCCTCTCGCCATCTACGGGACGATCGTCCGCAAGGACGGGTCGAAGGTCGACGTCGCGGTCGGCGACGGGCCCAACGACCCGGTGTTCATGATCTCGGACATACTCCCGCACCTCGGCAAGGACCAGGCCAAGCTCACGCGCGACGAGTTCTTTCCCGCCGAGGACCTCGACGTCGTCGCGTGGACGACTTACGGCAGGCCGAAGAAGGACGGCGAGGACGCGGGCGACGACGCGCCGAAGGCGGACAGGAAGGGCTTCGTCGCGTTCCTCAAGAAGACATACAATGTCACGGAGGAGGACCTCCTCTCCGCTGAGCTCGAGGTCGTTCCCGCCGGAATGCCCCGCGAGTGCGGATTCGACCGCGCGCTCATCGCGGGCTACGGTCACGACGACCGCGTCTGCTCCTTCGCGGGACTCCAGGCGCTGATCGACGCCGCGGACTTCGTCCCCGACCAGACAGCGTCGATCCTCATGTGCGACAAGGAGGAGATCGGTTCCACCGGAGCGACTGGAATGCAGAGCTCGTTCTTCGAGAACACAGTGGCGGAGCTGATCGACCGCCAGGAGCGCAACTCCCGGGACATCATGGTCCGCCGCGCGCTCGAGCGTTCGTCCATGCTCTCCGCCGACGTCACCGCGGCTTCCGATCCGCACTTCGACGACCTCGACTCCACCGGCAACGCCGCGCGCTTCCACCGCGGTCCGGCCGCGTCCAAGTACACCGGCGGCGCGTCCAAGGGCGGCTCGAGCGACTGCGAGCCCGAGTTCATCGCGAAGATCCGCGCCATCATGGACCGCGAAGGCGTCGTCTGGCAGATGGCCGAGCTCGGCAAGGCCGAGAAGGGCGGCGGCGGCACGATAGCGATGTACATGTCGCGCTTCGGCATGGCCGTCCTCGACTTCGGCACTCCGCTCTGGAACATGCACGCCCCGTGCGAGCTCGCCTCGAAGTTCGACTGCCACCAGACCTACAAGGCCTACTCGGCGTATCTCAGAAGCTGATGACCAGGCGGACGTTTCTGGAGTCGCTCGCCTCCGCGGCCGTCCTCGGCGCCGGCGGATGCAGCATGTTTCGCTGGAAGACAGGCAAGATCCGCCTTGCCGTCGCCGGGCCTTCGTGCGGTTCTTCCGAATGGCTTGCGATGCTCGAGAGCGGACTCGTCGAGGTCGTCGCCTTCTGCGATTCGAATCCCGACGCGAAGGCCTCCGTCGAGCGGCATCTTTCCGACAGGCGCATTCCGCTCGATGTCGGATCCGTCCCGTTCTTCTCCGACACCGACGAACTGGTCAGGAACCTGGACGCCCTCGAGGTCGAGGCGCTTGCGGATCTTGCACCTCTCGCCGTCCGCGGATCGCTTGCGAGCGCCGCCGCGGAGAAGGGCGTCCACGTGTACGTCGGCGCGCCGCTCGCGGGAACGATTTCCGAACTCGCGCTCTTCGACCACGCCGTCCGCAGCACGCGCGCGATAACGCAGATGGGTGACGTCTCGAGCGCGGCCGACGGGCTCAGGCGAGGAGTCGAACTGCTGAATGCAGGCATCATAGGCGCGACGACCGAGGTGCACGCGTGGGGAAGCGGACTTTTCGAGTCCGCCCCGAACGTCCTTAACCTCGTCCAGCGCGGACTCGAACTCTCGCGCGTGAAGTCTGTCAGGCTCGACTCCGCCGAAGGTCGCGTCGACGGCGGCATCCCGGCCAGGTCCTCCCTCACGCTCCTCTATGCGGCGAGGCTTTCCAGGATTCATCAGAAGCAGGCGCTTCCCGAAGTTCGCCTTGCGTGGTACGACGGCGGAATGAAGCCCCCGGCCGAGGTGACGAAGCCCGTCGCCGACGTGACCGGAAGCGTTCCGGCCGCAGGCTGCATCGTGAAGGGCGCGGGCGGAATCCTCTTCGCTGCAGACGGATTCGGAATAGAGACGTATATCTCAACCGATGGTGCGAGAGCCGTTCCGTCGGACGAACATCCCGGCGCGATCGCGGTTCGTACGACGATTCCGCGCCGCGGCGCGAAGGATGCCGCCTCTGCCGCGCAGGTCCATGCGCTCGAGTTTGTCGACGCCGTCATGAGGAGCGGTCCGAAATACGGCGAGACCGGCTCCCGCACGTATTCCGGCGCTCAGCATTCGGTTCCCTTCACGGAGGGGCTCCTCGTCGCGTCCGTCGCGCAGCGGGTCCTCCATCCAGGTGACACGCTCAGGTGGGACACCGCATTCAGGCACTTCGACCGCGCCGACGCCAACGCGCTCATCCGCCCCGCCACGCCAAAGAAATAGTCTTCTCCGCATCCTGCAACAATCCCACCCCGTCAAGTGCGAATTATGGTATACTACTCCATGTAAGGCCGCGGCGGATGCCGCGACGACGCTTCCAGAACTTTACGACAAGCAAACAAAAGGAGGAAAAACATGAAGTTCCTTAAATTCGCATGCCTGGGCGCGGTTGCGCTCGCTCTCGCCGGATGCGGCGATTCCAATGCGCCGGCCAATGCAAAGTCAGAAGGGGCCAAGGCGCCCGCATACGAGCCGATGGTGGCAGAGGGCACGGTTGCCGCGCTGCAGTACCGCAAGAACGAATCAAAGGCCTTTGCTCCGATGGCGAGCGCCTTCGCGAAGTGCATCGACAAGGGCTCCGTGCTGCATAAGCAGGGCGTCTTCGACGAGGAGTTCGCGAAGTTTCTCGATGATTCCGGACTCAACGATGCGGACGTAAGCTGGGCGATGGCTTCCCTTGGCGAGGGCTTCAACCTCGCGAAGGTCGCATCCGCGGCGCTCGCGCCGAAAGTCTCGGTGGTCGTATGCTTCAAGCACGATGCGGAAAAGATCGCCAGGGCGTTCAACGCGGTCGCCGACAAGGATGATGGCGAGAAAATCGAGAAGTTCACTGTCGCGGGCGTGACGGCCTGGAAGTTTGTCTCGGAGGATTTTCCGGCCGGTTTCGTCCCGTGCTTCGCTTCGCTGGACGGCGAGCTGCTTCTCGCGGCCGCGACGGAGGAGTCTCTCGCGAATGAGATAGCCCTCTACAGGGACGGCAAGGGCGCTGACGCCTCGTTCGGGAAGGTTTGCTCCGACAAGACCGCGGTTGTCCGCCTCTACGTGAAGAGCGTGGGCGACTTGCTCAAGGAGGCGACCAAGGATACGCCCGAGTCCCTCGACGCCGCCGACAAGATTCTGCCCGACGGCAAGAACGTGTTCCTTGGTCTCGGCGAACTGGACTTCGCCTTAACGGCGTCCGATCCCGCCGGTGTCGCGTACGCCCTCAAGCTGGTGACGCGCTCCGAGGAGGACGCGGAGTCGATTCGGTCCGTCCTCGGCGGATTCTACACCATGGCCAAGGCCCAGTGCAAGGATCCCAAGGATGACGAAGAGAAGCTCTTCGCCGAGTTCCTCAACGCCATCAAGCTCAAGACCGCCGGCAATGTCTTCGCCGTCGACATGCCCATCTCGGACGCGCTCGTCAGGAAGGCGGCGGAGGAGATGGAGAATGCGGCAAACGAGGCGCTTGGCGCCGGAGACGAAGACGATGATGACGACGGCGATGACGACGGCGATGATGACGACGACGAGGACGATGCTGCCGACGAAGCGGCGTGATCCCGCGGGGTCGATCTTGCCGTAGCCGTTTTTTTGGTATAATTCAAGCCGTGGGCAGGTACGTCCTTGGAATGATTCTGGCTCTTGCGTGCACGTTTCCGTGCGCGCAGGGCGCCCTTGTGCCGTCGCACGAGTGGGTGAAGATCCGCCAGGTCGCGGTAAACTACGACCTCTCCGATGACGCCACATGGCTCCTCGCCGCCATAAGACGGCACGAGAACGGACGGCCCGGACTCGAGTTCGGGATAGGCGGGCCCATGAATTCCGGGCACAAGGCGCACCGCTACCAGGACGGCTACAAGTCGTTCTACATCCAGGCGATGTGGGCGGCGGGGACGGTCCGCAACCACTATCGCGGCGACATCTCCGCGTTCGCCCGCAGGTACAATCCCTCCCACTCCGAGCAGTGGGCGAGCGGCGTTAGGTCGCTCATAAGGCGACTCAAGGCGGAGAACGGCGGCAGGCTCCCCGGAGTTCGCCCCGCGAAGCGCAAGATCGAGTTTCCGTAACAACAACAGATCGCAAAACAATATATCGAAAGAGAAGGACGAAATGAGCGAATACAAGTGGCGTTGGATCAAGGAGGGCCGCATGGCCCAGGTCAGGATCGAGAACGGCGATGACATCGCGCATCTCGCGGAGCTCGACCGCAAGTACTGGACCGCGCTCGCGATGCCGGTGAAGGGCGAGAGGTTCGACTCGAAGACCCTCGAGTTCCTCGACACGGACGGCGACGGGAGGGTCCGCTCCCCGGAGATTCTGGCCGCCATCGAATTCCTCAGGTCCAAGGAGGTCAACCTCAACGACCTCTTCAGCCCGTCCGAGGATGATGCGAAGCAGCTCGAGGAAGTCGTGAAGCGCGAGGCGGACCTCGCCGCGCTCGAGCCGTCCGAATCCGACAAGCAGGCGCTCAAGGACTGGGAGATGAAGGGCGAGACGAAGGAAGTCTCGTTCCTCGGCGGCGACACCGCCGCGGCGAACGACGCGCTCGCCGCGGTCGAGCCCGTCGTCGACGCGTTCTTCACTCCGCCGGAGGACATGCCGCTCGTCACGGAGGACGCGGACGTCGCGCTTCCGCTCAAGGACCATATCAACCCGAAGCATGTCGAGGCGATACTCGCCTTCGCCAAGGCCTGCGTCAAGCCCGTCCTCGGCGACGTCGACAAGATCGACCGCATGCAGTGGAAGAAGGTCAAGGAGTCCTTCGCCCCCTATCGCGCCTGGGTCGCCGCCAAGCCCGTGATGAACGCCGGCAAGAAGGCGGAGCTCGAGGAGCAGGAGAAGGTCCTCAGGTACAAGCTCCACCTCCTGGAACTCCTCGAGAACTACGTGAACATGCGCCACCTCTACACGACCGGGGACCGTGCGATCTTCCAGACCGGCGTCCTCCGGATCGACGGCAGGGAGATGACGCTCTGCTTCCACGTCGAGAGCGAGGCCGCGCACAGCGCGCTTTCCGGACGTTCCAACTGCTGCGTCCTCTATCTGAAGCTCACGCGCCCCGGCGGCGCCACAGGCTCGATCTGCGCGGTCGTCACGGCCGGCGCCGTCGGGACGCTGTACGTCGGCAGGAACGGCGTCTTCTACGATCGCGACGGCAAGGACTGGGACGCGGTGGTCACCAAGATCGTCGAGAACCAGGTCTCGCTCACTGAGGCGTTCTGGACGCCCTGGCGAAAGCTCGGCGAGGGCGTCGCGGCCGCGGTCAAGAAGTTCCTCGGCGCAAAGCAGGCCGGCGCGCAGGCGAAGCTCGACGCGGGTGCTCAGAGCGCGCAGGCGGGCGGGGCCGCGATGGCCTCGAGCGTCGCCGCCATCGGCATCGGAGTGAGCATGGTCGGCGCGGCCGCGGCCTCCGTCATGGCCGCGGTCTCGTCGATGACCGCGCTCCAGATCGCCATCGCGCTCGTCGCGCTCGTCCTCGTCGTCTCCGTCCCGAGCGTGATCCTGACCTGGTTCAAGCTCAGGAAGCGCGATATCGGGGCGATCCTCAACGCCGGAGGCTGGGCCGTCAACAAGCCGCTCTTCTTCTCCATGAAGCGCGCGCGCGCGTTCACGAAGTGCGCGGGCAATCCGCTCCTCGTCAGGTTCCTCTGCCTGCTCGGCATCGTGGTGCTCGTCGTCGTCGACTGCTGGCTTCTCTGGATCAACCACTGCTGCGGCTGAAGATGACGGCCGACGAATCGATAGGCGCAGTCGCGAAGGACGGACGCGGACTCACGGACGACGAGATCCGCAACGTCCTCGCGAAGGCCGTCGTGGGACGGAATCCGCACCGTGTCCTCGTCATCCCGCCGGACTTCACGCGCTTCCATTCGAACGCAGGCTTCATAACGAACTTCTACTACCACTACTTCGCGGACCGCGGAGCGGAGGTGGACATCCTTCCCGCTCTCGGGACCCACGTCCCCGTAGACGAGACGCAGTGGACCAGGATGTTCGGCGACATCCCGTACTCCAGGATGATCGTCCACCACTGGCGGACCGACGTCGTGGAGCTCGGGGTCGTCCCGTCAGAGGCCGTGAGGGAGATTACGGACGGACTATGGTCCGACCCGGTCCCGGTCGAGGTCAACCGCCTCGTGATGGACCCGAAGTACGACCTCGTCATATCTCCCGGACAGGTAGTCCCGCACGAGGTGATCGGAATGGCCAACCACGCGAAGAACATCTTCGTCGGCGTCGGCGGATCCGGCATGATCAACGCGAGCCACATGATCGGGGCCGTGTGCGGAATGGAGAAGGCGATGGGCCGTGACCATACGCCCGTCCGCAGGCTCTTCGACTACGGCATGGAGCACTTCCTCTACGGGAAGCGCCCCGTTCTCTTCTGCCTCACCGTGACGACCGCTCCCGGCGGCAGGATATGCACGCACGGAATCTTCGCTGGCGAAGGCAGAAAGTGCCTCGAGGACGCCGTGAAGCTCGCGCAGGAGCGGAACATCGACTACGTCGAGCACGGAATCGGGAAGTGCGTCGTCTATCTCGATCCTTCGGAGTTCACCTCCACCTGGCTGGGCAACAAGGCCGTGTACAGGACGAGGATGGCGATGGCGGACGGCGGAGAGCTGATAGTCCTCGCTCCGGGGGTCCGACATTTCGGCGAGGACGAGACGAACGACGCGCTCATCAGGAAGTACGGCTACAAGGGACGTCTCCAGACGCTCGAGGTCTTCAGGAGCCCCGAGGCGGCCGACCTTCGCGCAAACATGGGTGTCGCCGCGCACCTCATCCATGGATCCTCCGACGGACGCTTTTCGATAACCTACTGCGTGAAGGAAATCACCCGCGAGGAGATCGAAGGCGTCGGCTTCAAGTCGGCGGACTACGACGAAATGGCGAGGAAGTACGATCCCGCCAGGCTCAGGTACGGCTACAACACCGTGGACGGCGAGGAGATATACTTCATCCCGAATCCCGCGCTGGGACTCTGGATCAACCGCGAGCGCTTCAACGGCTGATTTCGTCCGCAGATAGTTTTCAATCCCTCTTTCATTAAGTTCAATGGTGCATTTGCGCCACGGAAATGGTATAATTGCACTCAACATGAAAAAACTCAAGGCCATAGTGCTTGGTGCCGGATATCGGGGACGCGCATACGCGGAATACGCGAAGGAGCATCCCGATCAGCTGGAGATCGTCGGCGTGGCCGACCCCGAGCAGGCGGGCGTAATCCCGGCGAAGAAGTACTGGAAGGACTGGAGGGAGTGTCTCGAGGAGAGGCCCGAGGCGGACATAGTCATGGTCACGATGCCTGACGCGCTCCACTACGACCCCGCGATCATGGCCCTCGAGTCCGGCTACCACCTGCTCCTCGAAAAGCCCATTTCCCCCACCGAGGAGCAGTGCCGCGAGGTGATAGACTGCGCTCTTAAGAACAAGCGGCTCGTCATCATCGGGCACATCCTCCGCTACACCGCCTACTTCGCGCACATCAAGGCGCTCATCGACTCGGGCGAGCTCGGCGAGGTCGTCTCGATCGCGCACCAGGAGTCCGCCGGATTCTGGAAGGTCGCCCACTCGTACGTCCGCGGCAACTGGGCGAACTCGATCAAGTCCTCCCCGATCATCCTCGCGAAGTGCTCGCACGACTTCGACCTCTTCGTCTGGTGGATCGGCAGGAAGTGCCGCAAGGTGACGAGCTTCGGCTCGATCAAGCTCTTCCGGCCCGAGATGATGCCGAAGGGCGCCGCGAAGCGCTGCGTCAACTGTCCCTCGGAGATCGAGCGTCGCTGCGTCTGGAGCGCGCTGAACATGTACGTCGACCACGACGAGCTCAAGTACCTCTTCGCGGACCACTCTGACGCCGCGATGCAGAAGCTCATCGAGGAGACGGACTACGGCCAGTGCGTCTACAGGGCGAACAACGACGTCCCGGACCACCAGACCGTGACGATGGAGTTCGACGGCGGCGCGACGGTCAGCCACGTGATGACCGGCTTCACGGCGAAGAACGTGAGGACGACGCGCATCGCGCTCACCCGCGGCGAGATCGTCGGCGACGGCGAGAACCTCGACATCTGCCGCTTCGACGGCAAGCACGTCGAGACCGGCGTCCCCGAGATGTACCGCATACCCAACCGCTCCCGCCACGGAGGAGGGGACTTCAACCTCGTGAGCGAGATGATCAGGATCATCCGCCGCGACGACGCGGAGGAGATCCGCTCCACGACCGCCCAGGCGCTCGAGAGCCACCTAATCTGCTTCGCGGCGGAGAAGTCGCGCCTCGCGGGCGGCAGGGTCATTGAACTCGACTGAATTTCAACAACAAACAAAGGACTCGAAACAAGATGAACAGACGTGAATTCCTCAAGGCCGGCGCCGTGATGGCGGCCGTCGCCCCGTTCGCATCCGGTGAAGCCCTCGCCCACGCGGCGAAGCCGAAGCCCGGCAACAATCCGATATGGCTCATGACGTCCGCCTTCGCGGCGGACAGGACTTTCGACGCGGTCGTCGACCGCGCGACGACGCTCGGCGCACAGGGACTCGAGCTCTGCGTGTTCCGCCGCGACACCGACCGCAACGACCACATCGCGACGCACCTCGAGTACGACAGCTTCACGCCCGAGACGGCGAAGCACGTCGTCGACACCTGCAACGCGAAGGGCATCCGGGTCTCGGTCGGCGCCTACGACAACCTCATCGGCGGCGACTTCCAGGAGCAGAACCAGAACCACATCATCAAGCTCGTCCGCATCGCGGCGATGCTCGGCGGCGACGCGAACGACGTCGTGTGCGGAACCTTCGTCGGCTACGACCAGAAGCTCGGCGCCGAGGATGGCGGCTTCGAGAAGAACCTCGAGAAGTTCAGGAAGGTCTTCACCCCGATCCTCAGGTACGCGAAGGATCTCGGCGTCACGCTGTGCGTCGAGAACTGCCCGATGGAGGGCTGGGTTCCCGCGTCGTCCCCCGTCTGCTACTGCAACTTACCCGGCTGCCTTGCGGCCCGCAAGCTGATGTACGCGAT
>JAFONM010000006.1 GCA_017418445.1 Kiritimatiellia bacterium | reverse complement strand
GCGTGGACGAAAGAGAGTGTCCGGACACCTCGCGGTACCGACGGGAGATGTAGGCGGGCGAATAGTGGAACACCCGCGACAGAGTCCGCAGGTCGGCCGCCGCAAGGTTGTCCTCGAGATAGCGTGTGATGCGCGCGGTGATCGAGGAATCGGACCTCGGGTCTTCGATCGGCTTGAAGTATTTGGCGTCCATCATCACCATGGTGAACATCAGTCCCCGCAGGATGTTCTGGACGTCCGGTCCGCCGTTCGCGTATTCGACCGCGATAAGCTCGTTCAGCTTGCGATAGCTGTCGTCGGGAAACTCCATGATGTGCTGCGACACAGAGGAGCGTTCGTCCTTGCCGGGATTCAGGAAGAAGTCCACGAGCCGTCCGTCGGCAGCGATCTTCGTGAGGATTGTCGACAGGAAGAACTCCTTCTTCGTGAGGACGGCGAGCGCGACGGAGTCCTCCTCGCCGGCTGCGAGGCGTATGGCGCAGCCGGAGAACGGCTGGCCGATGTAGCACTCGCCGGAACCGACGCGCACCCATTCGGAGTCGGGATTCGGATCCTGCCTCACCTCTATCGCCCCCCTGAAGACGAAGAATCCGTAGAAGAAGTCGTGTCTTCGGAACCTGCTGTCGACGGTGTCCTTGTCTATCACCATCACGCCGAAGTCGTCGTTCCCCCACATCCATTCGTAGATCGGGGTCTTAGTCCCGTCCACCATCCTCTCGTGAAGCTTCCATTGCAGGTTTGCGGTCTCCTTCGAGATCGCCGCGAGTGATTCCTCAAGATCAAGACGCTTCGCCATGCTGGCCCTCCTTGTTTCCTGGTTGGTTTCCAGCAAAACACATTTTTCAAATCATGCGTTTATTGTATCATATTTTTTAAGTGTTGTGTCATAATCTTCTTAAAAAAATCAGTCACTAAAATGTAAAAAAACAGCCACCCTTAAAAATGGTATAATTTGCCCGCATGAAAGTCAACAGAGCCATACTCCCGCCTGGCAGGATCGGCCTCGCCGTAAGCGGCGGATCCGATTCCGTCGCTCTCGCCTTCCTTCTCACGAAGGGCGGAAAGAAGAAGAACGCGGCGGAGCGGTTCGTCGTCCTCCATGTCGACCACGGACTTCGGAAGGAGTCGAAGGAGGAGTACCGGTTCGTCAAGGCGCTCGCGAAGCGCCTCGGGATTCCCTTCCGCGGAACCCACGCCAAAGTCGTCAAGGCTCCCGGCGAGTCGCTCGAGATGGCGGCGCGCAGCGCGCGTCTCGCCTTCTTCGGGAAGTGCATGAAGTCGCTGAAGCTCGATGCGATCGCGACGGGGCACCACATGGACGACGTAGCGGAGACGTTCCTCATGCGCATCCGCAGGGTGTCGGGTCCCGTCGGACTCGCCGGCATCAAGGAAAAGAGCGAGGTCGGCTCGATCAGGTTCGTTCGTCCGCTCCTCGGATGCCGCGATTCCGAGCTCAAGGACTACCTGAGGAAGTACCGCGAGGAGTGGCGCGAGGACGCGTCCAACGACGATGTCTCGATAGAGCGCAACAGAGTCCGCCACGAGGTGATACCCTTCCTCGAGAAGACACTCGACCCCAACCTGGTCGAGCACATCGCGAAGATTACGGGATTCCTACGCGACGCTCTCGGCGGAGGACTTCTTCGCGACGGCGGCAAGGGCCGCGTCCGAGACTGACCTGAGTCCCGTTATCGCCGCGTACGGATCCTCCGACTGGCACACGGCCCTCACGACCGCCCAGTTCTTCGCACCCGCCTCGATCACGGACGAAAGGTTCTCCGGCGTTATCCCGCCTATCGCGACCGCAGCGTACGGCACGGCGGCGATCATCTTCGACGCCTCTTCGACGCCGAGGACCGGATCCGGAATCACCTTCGTCGGAGTGGGAAAGACCGGTCCGACGCCGATGTAGTCCGGATGCGCCGCGACGGAAAGCTGCGCCTGGACGAGATTGTGGGTGGAGAGTCCGACATACGGAATCTCCGGCCAGCGGTTGCGGATCATCTCGACGGGGATGTCGTCCTGTCCAACGTGGACGCCG
Source organism: Kiritimatiellia bacterium (assembly GCA_017418445.1). Classification (GTDB taxonomy): domain Bacteria; phylum Verrucomicrobiota; class Kiritimatiellia; order RFP12; family UBA1067; genus UBA1067. The sequence continues at coordinate 13,508 of JAFONM010000006.1, read as the reverse complement.
TCCGCGCCGGAGTCCGCCGCGACCGACGGATCGTCGTCGATCACGAGCTTCGTCTTCGAGCCGCGCGTGATCTTGACGAGCCTCTTCGCCATGTCGAGCACCTCGGAGCGCGGAATGTCGCGCACCCTGGACTTCATGCGGAGCTGCACCATCGCGACCTCGGCCCTGACGGCCGCCTCGCAGCACTTTTCGTAGCCGACGACGGGGTCGGTCATCACGAGGTAGAATCCGAAATCCTTCATGGCCTTACGGGACGAGGAAGCGCTGTGCGAGCTTCTTCGCCTCTTCCTTTACGCGGGCCTGGACCGACGTGTCGGCGATGTTGTCGAGGACGTCCGCGATCCACGTTCCGATCGCGATCATCTCCTGCTCCCTCATTCCGCGCGTCGTGACGGACGCCGTGCCGACGCGGATTCCGGAAGTGCGGAACGGGGACTCGGTGTCGTAGGGGATCGTGTTCTTGTTGACGACGATTCCCGCGGCGTCGAGAGCGGCCGCCGCGTCCTTGCCCGTGATGCCCTTCGTCGTCTTGACGTCGACGAGAAAGAGGTGGTTGTCGGTTCCGCCGGAGACGATCCTGTATCCGCGGTCCTGCACCGTCTTGCAGAGGACCTTGCAGTTGCGGACGACCTGGGCGGCGTAATCCTTCTTCTCTGGCAGCATCCACTCGCGGAAGCACACGGCCTTCGCGGCGATGATGTTCTCGAGCGGCCCGCCCTGCATTCCCGGGAACACGGCGGAGTCCAGCGCCTTCGCGTACTTCTCCCTGCAGAGCACCATTCCGCCGCGAGGACCGCCGAGCGTCTTGTGCGTAGTCGTCGTCACGAAGTCCGCGTACGGGACGGGCGACGGATGAGCGCCGCCGGCGACGAGGCCCGCGATGTGGGCCATGTCGACGACCATGAGACAGCCGACCTTGTCGCAGATCTCGCGGATGCGCTTGAAGTCGATCGTGCGAGGATATGCCGATGCTCCCGAGAGGAGTATCTTCGGCCTGACTTCCATCGCCTGGCGCTCGAGCGCGTCGTAGTCGAGCATCTCGGTCTCCCTGTCCACCGTGTAGGGGACGATGTTGTAGATCTTTCCGGAAAAGTTCACCGGAGAGCCGTGCGAGAGGTGTCCGCCCTGGTCGAGGCTGAGGGACATGATAGTGTCGCCGGGCCTGATCGTCGCGAAGTAGACGGCCATGTTCGCGGCCGAGCCGCAGTGCGGCTGTACGTTCGCGTGCTCCGCCCCGAAGAGTTCGCACGCGCGCTTCCTCGCGAGCTCCTCCGCCGCGTCGACCGGAAGGCATCCGGAGTACCAGCGCTTCCCCGGATATCCCTCGGCATACTTGTTCATCAGCACGGACCCTGCCGCCTCGCGGCAGGCGCGGGACGAAGTGTTTTCGGACGCGATGAGGTTGATCTCGCTGTCTTCCTGGTCGACCTGCGCCTTGATAGCGGCGAAGATCTCGGGGTCGTCGTGCATCAGACCGGAGCAGTCGGAGAGCCGTCCCGCCCTTTCGAGCTTCATCCGGCGGCGCGCGTGGCGCTCGTCGTTGTCGACCGGCGTCGCAAGGAAGGCCTTGGCTATCTCGACCGCGTACTCGGGAGAGACGATGTCCGCGCCGAGGCAGAGGACGTTCGCGCCGTTGTGCTGGCGGGTGGTGACCGCGGCGTCGACGGTGTGGCAGATGGTCGCGCGGACGTTCTGGAAGCGGTTCGCTGCCATGGACATGCCGATGCCGCTCCTGCAGACGAGGATTCCGAAGTCCGCCCTGCCGGAAGCGACGTCCGCCGCGACCTTCATCGCGTAGTCGGGATAGTCGCAGCTCGCCTTCTCGTAGGGTCCGAGGTCCAAGACCTCCGCCGTGCCGGCAAGCGCCTTCAAGAGCGTCGCCTTGAGTTCGAATCCGCCGTGGTCCGATGCCATCGATATCTTCATTGCTTCTCCTGTTGTTGTGAAATAGAGAATATATTATACCAAAAATCCGGACGGTCATGCCGTCCGGATCCGAAGGTTTTCTCCCGAAGCGACGCGCGGCGAATAAGCCGGATTCTGTTCATCCCCTCGCGGGGACTCCGATCATTCATCTAAGCGATCAACCCGGAATCTCCAGGAACTCCCTGTGGAGTTCCGCCGGACGGGCCGCCCGTCGATTCCCTATTTGATCTTGCTCCGAGGAGGGCTTGCCCTGCGCGCGTCGTTTCAGCCGCGCCGGTGGTCTCTTGCACCGCCATTTCACCGTAACCCCCTGCGGGGCCGTCTGTTCTCTGTGGCGCTTTCCATCGCGCGGGATTTCCCCGCGCCTTCCGTCCTTGACGGACGGATCCTCCGCCCTGCGGAGTCCGGACTTTCCTCGGCCTCTCGGCCGCGACCGGTCACTCGCGCGTCGCTTCGGGAGAAATCAAAGAGCAATCGCGAAGCCGACCGGATCAGTCGGCGTCGCCGTAGAGGATGCGGCCGCACATCGCGCACGCGACGATGCGGACGGGCTTCCCCACCGCGGCGTTCTGGGCGTTCGCCTTGACGAGCTGCGCCACGCTCGGCGGCTGCACGAGATGGCATCCGTCGCAGACGTTGTCGCCCGTGAGCGGAACGACCACCGGCCAGCGGCGCGTCCTGAGGCGCTCGTAGTAAAGCTTGAATTCAGGATTCTCGACCGACTTCGCCTTCTCCGCACGTTCCTTCTGGCACTCGTCGAGCTCGGCCTGCGCACGGGCGATGCGGGCGTCGTACTCGGCGCACACCTCGTCGACCTTGCCCTTCTCGGCGTCGAACTTCGCCTGCGCCTCCTGAGTGCGGTGCTCCGCCGAGGGGATGTCGTCCATCGCGGCGAGCTGGTTGTTCTCGGTGGTCTCCAGATCGTGGGACAGCAGATCGATCTGCACCGAGTACTGCTGGTATTCCTTGTTGGACTTGAGGCCCGTCTGGGTCATCTTCAGCTGGCGAATCTTGTCCTTGAGCGCCTGGGCGTCCGCTTCGTAGGTCTTCACGCGCTCGTTCGCCTGCATCTCGCCGGCCTTCGCGGCCTGCAGATCGACGCTCACTCCGGTGAGACGCGCCGTCTCGAGGGCCTTGCGCTTCGGAAGATCCTTGAGCTCGACCTCGAGCTCGCGAATGCGCCCGTCAACTTCCTGCAGATCCATCAACGCTTCGATAACCGACATTTGCTCGTCCTTTTTCAGGTCTGGGGCAGGAGACGGGACTCGAACCCGCAACCCGCAGAATCACAATCTGCTGATCTAACCAATTGATCTACTCCCGCCAACTGGAGCCAGGTAAGGGATTCGAACCCCCGACCTGCTCATTACGAATGAGCCGCACTACCAGCTGTGCTAACCTGGCCTGGTGATTGGTGTGATAGTATATCAAATCGGCTCCCCTACAGTCAATGGGGCAATTTCAGTTCCTCGAGCTTCGTCGCAGCGTCCTCCCAGTCCGCCGTGTAGCGTTCGATTTCGAACTGGAGGGTGCGCACCTTCGTGTTCACCGCCGCGAAGTCCGTGGACGGCCTGGGATTGAAGAGTTCGGCGGACGCCTCGTCCAGCGACTTCTGGAGTTCGTCGATCTTCCGCTCGGCCGTTTCGACGCGCCTCTTGAGCTCCTTCACCATCGGCGCGACCTTCGCCCTCTCCGCCGCCCTCATCTGCCGAAGCTCCTTCTTCGACAACTGCCCCTGGTCCGGCGACGCGTTCCCGGAAGCCGGCCGGCCGCCGGCCGCTTCGGACGCAGGCCGCTTTTCGCAGTAGTAGTCGTATCCGCCCGGATACTGCCTCAGCCCGTCGCGCGTTATCTCGAGGATGGACGTCGCCGTCGCGCGGACGAAGTCGATGTCGTGCGAGACGAGGAGGAGCGTCCCCTTGTACTTCTGCAGCGCGTCCTGCAGGAGCCTGCGTCCGTCGAGGTCGAGGTGGGTCGTCGGCTCGTCCAGGAGCAGGAAGTTCGGCGCGGAGAGGAACAGCCGCAGGAACGCGAGCCGTATCTTCTCGCCGCCGGAAAGGACGCCCGCCGGCTTCTCGACGTCGTTCTCGTCGAAGCCGAACGCGCCCAGCTGGTTGCGGAACACCTTCTCCGGTCCGCCGCCGTGCGCGTCCCACGCGTTCTTCGCGTTGCGGTAGACGGTGACGTCCGGCGGAATCGTCTCCGCGAACTCCTGCGAGAGATAGCCCGGGACGACGTTGTGCCCGAGTATCGCGCGGCCCTCCGTCGGCCTGCGCGTCCCGGCGATTATGCGCATCAGCGTCGTCTTGCCGAGTCCGTTGTAGCCGATCAAAGCGACCTTGTCCCCGCGCGTTATCTGGAAGTCGAGTCCTGAGAAGACGTTCGACACGCCGTCGTAGGAGAAGCCGAGGTTCTCGGCGCGGAACATCTCGATTCCGCTCGGCGGCGGCTCCGCGAGACGGAGCCTTCCGGACTGCGTGTAGCGCTTCGGGAGGACGATCCGCTCCTCGTCTATCCTGTCGATTATCTTCTGGCGGCTCTGAGCCTGCGCGGCCTTCGTCGCCTGCGCGCGGAAGCGGTCCACGAACCTCTGCAGCTGCTCCCTGTGGTGATCCTGGTTCTCCTTCGCCGCCTTGAGGTGCTCGTAGCGGACCTCGCGCTCGGTGAGATAGTAGTCGAGATCCCCTTCGTATCGCGTTGCCGTCCCCGCATCCACTTCGACGATGATCGACGTGAGAGTCCTCAGGAGGTATCGGTCGTGGGAAATGAGCATCAGCGTCCCGTCGTAGGCCTTCAGGAACTTCTGGAGCCATTCGACGGCGGGAACGTCGAGGTAGTTGGACGGCTCGTCGAGGAGCAGAAGGTCGGGGCGGGACGCGAGGACGCGCGAGAGCTCCGCCCTCATCCGCCATCCGCCGGAGAACTCCGCGAAGGGCTTCGAGAATTCCTCGACCGTGAAGCCGAGTCCGCCGAGCGCGATCTTGACGCGCGTCTCGATGTCGTATCCGCCGAGGTGCTCGAACCTGGACTGCAGCTCTCCGTAGCGCCCCATCTTCGAGGGATCGGAAAGGTCCGTCTCGAGCTCCGCCATCTCGGCCTCCATGTCGGAGAGTCCGGGGATCCCGCGGACCGAGTATTCGAGGAGCGTCTCGCCGGGGGAGTCCGGCTCGGGGTTCTGACGCGTCCAGCCTATCCTCGGATTCGACTCGACGACGAGCTCGCCCTTGTCCGTGGACATCTCGCCCAGGACTATCTTGAAGAGCGTCGACTTTCCGCTGCCGTTCGGACCGACAACTCCGACGCGGTCGCCCTTGTTCACGCGGAACGTCACGTCCGAAAGGACGTCCTGGTGTCCGTAGTGGACCGATATCCCCTTGAAGTCGAGCATCTGCTACAGCGTCGGGTTGTCGAACTCGCGAATGACGTCGTAGAGCTGCTCGGCGAGGTCCGGGTCCACTTCGTAAATGTTGTCGGGCTGGGAGTAGGTGTAGTTCGAGACGTTGGCCTTTACCGCTATGAAGCGGTCGTACTCGTCCTTGTCCGATCCGCGGAAGGATTTCTCGCGGTCCAGGAGGCCGTAGTTGACGAGGTGCTGGAATATGTCGTTCGCGTGCTTCGGGTCGATCGAGACCCTCTGCGTGCGGAAGTTCTCCCACTCCGCATCGTCGGTGTGCTTGGCGAAGTCGTTGGAGACGCGGTCGCTCGTCCCCTTCTTGAGCTCCACGTGTCCGGAACCCATGACGAGCACGGATATCCTGCGGTACGGCTTGCGGTTCATGTTGTAGTAGTGTATCTCAACCCAGTTGAGCGGACTCTCCTTCACGGTGATGTAGGGGTCCACCCAGAATGGTCCGCATCCCGCGAGCGTCGCGGCCGCAAACAGCGTCATCAGAGTTCTCTTGAGCATATCAGTCCTGTTCCGTATAGTGTCAAAGTCGGGTCTATCGTGAAGTCGAGTCCGGCGTCCCGGAGCGCCCATCCTGCGAAGCCGCCCGTGGCGACCAGTCTGAAGTCCTCGCGGAAGTTCCGCTTCAGCTCGGCGACGATCTCCCTGACCATCCCGCGATAGCCGACGATCGCGCCGAAGCGCATCGCCTCCTCGGTGGTGCGTCCGATGCGCGGCGCGATTCCGGACCCGAGCTCCATCCTCGGCAGCTTCGCCGTACGCTCGAAGAGATAGTCCCTCATGAGAGGGAAACCCGGCGCGATGACGCCTCCGCGCCAGACCCGGTCCTTCGTCACGACCGCGGCGGTGAGCGCCGTCCCGAAGTCCATCACAAGCACCGGCGCGCCGTAGCGCTCGACGGCCCCCGCGGCGTCCGCAAGGCGGTCCGGCCCTATGGTCGAGGGGTCCGGATAGTCGAGCCTGAGCGGGAATATCTCGTGCGTCACCGGAACGAGAGGGAGTCCGAGTCGCTTCGCGAGGGCGCGCCACCTGCGGTCGGCCTTCGGAACCACGCTCGCGTACGCCATCGCCTCGGCAGTCCCCGGGACCAGCGCCGCGACGCGCTCCGCAGCCTCGTCGAATCCGCCGTCGCAGTGGGAGACGTCCGTCACCTTTCCGTCGAACCAGCGTCCGACGGCCGTCGAGGTGTTCCCGACGTCGACGACGATCAGACGGCGCGCCATTCCAGGGAAAGGTCGATTGATCCGGCGGAATGCGTGAGGCAGCCGAGGGAGATGGCGGTGACGCCGGTCGCGGCGACCTCCCTGGCGCGGTCGAGCGTAATGCCGCCCGACGCCTCCGTCTTCGAAATGCCGCGGCACATCTTCACGCACTTCTTCATGTCCGCGCAGGACATGTTGTCCAGCATTATCCACTCCGGCTTCGCCCTGAGCGCGCTCGCGCATTCGCGGAGGGACTCGACCTCCACTTCGACGGCGAGCTTCGGGAACCTCCTCCTGGCGGCGACGACGGCCTGGTCGAGTTCGTCCGGATCCCCGCCCTTCCAGAGCCTGCGGTGGTTGTCCTTCATCAGGACGCGGTCGTACATGCCCATGCGGTGGTTCGTCCCGCCGCCGCACGTAACGGCGTACTTCTCGAACACCCGGAGCCCCGGAGTCGTCTTGCGCGTATCGAGAATGAGCGTCCCGTACCTCCTGGTCGCATCGACGAACTTCCGCGCGAGTGTCGCCGTCGCGCACATGCGCTGCATGAAATTGAGCGCCGTCCTCTCCGCCGCGAGTATGGAGCGCGCCTTCCCGCGGAAGGCAAGGATGGGCTCCTTCGGCCTGACCGACGATCCGTCCGGCTTGAGAATCACGACCTTGATCTTCGGATCGACCGCCTTCATGACGGCCTTCGCCACGGTGGCTCCGGCGACTACGCAGCCGGTCCCCTTCGAATATATCTCCCCGGTGGCGACTGCATCCGGATCCACGAGAGCCTCGCTGGTCGCGTCGCACCACCTGCGCCTCGATGCGTCGGAGACGTCGGCGAGATCCTCGTCGAGCGCAAGGCGAACGGCGGCCCTCGCCCGGGTGGAACGCATTACGTCCTTCATGACCCCTGGCAGATCCTCAGACGTTCATCAGGTACTCGGCGTGCTTGAACATCATGTAGACAAGCAGTCCGAGGCCCGCAAGACAAAGGCATCCGGCGGAAAAGGCCCAGGCGGTCGCCTTGAGGCTTATCGTGCCGCCCGTTGGCTGCGGCGGAGGCGCGTTGAGCTGGAGTCGGGACGCGATGGCCGCGCCGCCGACGGGCTGCGCACCCTCCTTCTTTACGATCTTCGCCTTCTTTACCTTTAGTTTCATGACTCAGATTATACCATTCCCTCACGATGGAAATCAAGGGGAAAAATTTAGTATAATATCGGGCGCATGGGCGCAATACTGGACATCGAACGCAAGTCGGCCAGGGCGAGGATATTCCTCGCCTTCGTCTACGGAATCCTCGCGCTCGGCGCAGCGACGATGGTCTACCCATTCGCGGTGATGATCGCGGGGAGCCTCTCCTCGTCCTACGACTACGAGCGCCACACGCCGTTCGTGGCGGGATTCTTCGACGAGGACGACCGTTTCGTGCGCTCGCTCGCGACGCACTTCGACCACTTCCCGCACGAGGTCTACCCGGACGCGCCCGGGGAATGGACCACCTGGAACGAGGTCGCGAAGGACCGCGAACGCGCTGACGGGTTCGCACGGCGCGAGCTTGCCCCGTACAGGAATCCGTCCGGAACCTTCCTCGACGACGCTCGCAGGCGGGCGGACGGATTCCTCGCGTCGCTCGCCGCGGCGGATCCGCGGACGCTCTACTGCAGGTACGATCCGCGCGACGTCCCGGGCTTCTGCGAGGATCGCTACGGAAGCGTCGACGCGATGAACGCCGCCTGGGCCGTCCCCCACAAGTCCTTCTTCGACGTGTCGTTCCGCGCGGAGGCGAGGCTGACGGCGGACTCCAAGCCGGACGACCCGGAGAAGTTCGCGGCGTTCGAGGCGCTCGCGAAGTCGTACGTCACGAAGGCCGTCGAGAGCGGCGACCACGTCTCCCGAACCCTCCCGCGGGACTTCGCGGCCAACGCCGCGGAGATAAGGAACGCGCTCGCGGTGCAGTTCGTCGACCACGGCAGGCGCGACTTCTGGCGGGACGCCTTCTCGAACTACGCGACGGTCGGCGAATACCTCTTCGTCCGCGGACGCGCATTCGTCAACACGCTCATTCTCGTCATACTCTCGGTCCTCGCCTCGCTCACCGTGAATCCGCTCGCCGCCTACGCCCTCTCGCGCTTCAGGATGCGCTCGACGGAGAGAATACTGCTCTTCCTCCTTGCCACGATGGCCTTCCCCGCGGCGGTCACGGCGATTCCCGGATTCCTGCTGCTGAGGGACCTCGGGCTCCTCAACACTTTCGCCGCGCTCGTCCTCCCGTCCGTCGCGAGCGGAATGTCGATCTTCATACTCAAGGGATTCTTCGACGCGCTCCCGCGCGAACTCTACGAGGCGGCTGCGATAGACGGAGCCTCGGAGTGGACCGTCTTCCGCAGGATAACGCTCCCGATGACGACTCCGATACTCGCCGTCAACGCCCTCAACGCGTTCATACACGCCTACGCGTCGTGGGAGTGGGCGTTCCTCGTCTGCCACAGGGAGTCGCACTGGACGCTCGCCGTGTGGATGTACCAGATGGCGTCGGAGACGTTCATCGGGCAGCCATGGTGCGTCATGGCGGGATTCGTCCTCGTCTCCATCCCTACCGCCGTCGTGTTCCTCCTGTGCCAGAAGGTCATTCTCCGCGGGATCGTCCTTCCCTCGATGAAGTGACTAGTCGGCGGCGCGGAGGATGGCGCCCTTGAGGTACAGGCCTTCGGGGAAGAAGACCGAGACCGGATGGTCCTCCGCCTGGCGGGTCGTGCCGACAACCTGCAGACTGCGTCCCGAATCGAGCGCCGCCTCGGCGAGGACCCTTTCGAAGAGTTCCGGCGTCATCGCCCCGGAACACGAGAACGTCGCGAGCATTCCGCCCGGCTCGAGAAGCTTCATCGCGAGCAGATTGATGTCCTTGTACCCGCGCGCCGCCCTCATGACCTGCGATTTCGATTCCGCGAACTTCGGCGGATCCAGCACTATGAGCCCGAACCTCCTGCCCGCGTCGCGGCACGAGCGGAGGTACTTGAATACGTCCGCCTCGACAAACTCCGCCTCTCCGAATCCGTTAAGCTCCCAGTTCTTCGCCGCGAGCGCGAGCGCGCCGGACGAGATGTCGACCTGCGTCACGCTCTTCGCGCCGCCCGCCGCCGCGTGGAGTCCGAATCCGCCCGTGAACGAAAAGCAGTTCAGGACCGTCCGGCCCGCGGCGATCCTGCCGACCGCCGCGCGCGCGTCACGCTGGTCGAGGTAGAAGCCCGTCTTGTGCCCCTTCCGCACGTCCACCAGCATCCGCACACCGCCCTCGAAGATCTCCACGAGCTCCGGCGGCTCCTCGCCCGCGAGGACCGAGAATCCCCCGACGGAGAGCCCCTCCTTGGCGCGGACCTCCACGTCGTCGCGTGCGCTCACGCCCTTCGCTTCATTGACGGACTCCATGAGCGCCGCCGCGATTTCGCCGCGGTAACGCTCGCCGAAGGCTGAAGTGAACTGGCAGACCATGTGCCCCGCATAGGAGTCGGCGACGACACCGGGAAGTCCGTCGGATTCCGCGTTCACGAGGCGGATGGCGTCAGTGCCGACGATCGACGACCGGCGCGCGACGGACGCGGCGACGAGTGCGCCGACGTCGGGAACGCCGTTCCACCCGACCATCCTGAGCCTTATCTGGGACGACGGCGAGAAAGCGCCGTAGCCGACAAAATCGCCCCTGGCGGAGACGACCTCGACAATTTCGCCGGGATCGGCGGAACCTTCCGCGACAGCGCCCGAGAACACCCACGGATGCCTCTTCAGGACGCTCCGCTCCCTGCCCTTTGCCAGGACGATCTTCTTCATTTCACAACCCCCGCTACCTTGCCTTCTCGGCGGCCTTGAGCTTTTCCTTCCAGAACCTCATGAAGTCCGCCGCGACATTCCGGTCCGCGACGATCGCCCATGCCGATGCCGTCGCGTCCTCCGCTGATGCGCCGGAGGCCATCAGCTCGAGATATTTCGGGCAGATCCTCCTGTACGGAGCGAAGCAGTCTGACGTGTATGCGCCCTTCTCCAGGAAGTAGCATATCGCCCATGCGGTGCAGTAGTTGCGGTTTATGTCGCCGGAATAGAACCTGTCGCGGTCCATGCGGACGACGTCCATGATCGAGTTCGCGTACAACGCCGGATTCTTCGCCACCCATGAAGAGCGATTTCCCTTGAGAATGACGCTGACGGACTTCTTCGCGGGATTGTAGCAGACGCTCTCGAAGAAGCAGGCGTGCCCCTCGTTGAACCACATCGCATGATCCCCGCGTCCCGTCGCGTAGTGGAGATACTGGTGGAACGCCTCGTGGCGCATCGTCGCCTGCGCCTCCGCATGGTTCTCCGCCGCGACGAGGAGCTCCTCGCGGCTCGGATCCCAGAGTCCGCAGCTCTTGTCGTCCGCATCCCCCGTCGCAAGCCTGTATTCGCGGTATTCCCCAATCGTCTTGAAGACGCGCACCGTGCACATGCCGACCTTGCCGGCCGGCGGAACGTAGAACTCGTAGCTCCTGCGCATCGCGTCGACGAGCCTCATCGCGTCCTTGACGAACTTCATGCCCTTCGCGCGGTCGAGGTCCGTGAGGAACCTGTACCTGTCGTTCTTCTCCTCCCACCACTTCATCGAGGAGCGATTCGGACTCGTTCCGCGCGTCGACGAGGATACGGACTTCCCGAATGCCGCGAGGAGCTTCTCGGCCTCCTTCTCGGTCACCTCCTCCGCGAACTCGAACTCGACGTAGTACTTCCTTCCGCCCTTCACCTCGAAGAACATTCCGACGCCGTTGTCGCCCGGGCCCCACAGCGTCTTCCAGGCCTCTAGTTCGGCATCCGTCCCCCTGAAGACCTTCTCGAGCCCGTCGAGCCTTTTCTCGATCTCATCCTTGTACCAGTCCTCCCGCTCGAACGTCGGGACGAGGGAGAGGACCCTCGCGAGCCGCATTACGTTGCCACTCGCGTCCTTCCATTCCCCCACGAACGCGCGCTGACGCCAGACGTCCCTCGGGAGATACCACTTGACATCCTTCGACTCGCCGTTGGAGGTCACCGTGTACTGGCGCATCTGGAGCGTCGGCGCGGGGATTCCGCGAGCGTTCTCCAGAACCTTCGCCTTGAGTTCGCCGTCCGCCACGATCTCCGCGCGCATCTGCAGGCGCGGAACGGCCGCGGCGAAAAGAGGAATCGCCGCGGCAGCGAACATCATGGCGAACACCCTCACGCCGCTCCCTCCACGAGTTCGACGGAGAAAGGTCCGTCGTTGACGAGCGATACGACCATGTGGGCCCCGAAGCGTCCCGTCCCGACGCGGTCAGCGCCGAGTATCTCCCGCAGGCGCGCGACGAAGCGCTCGTAGAGGGGCATCGCGAGCTCGGGACGCGCTGCGTCGGAGAATCCTGGACGGTTTCCGTGGCGCGTATCGGCGTATAGCGTGAACTGCGAGACGACGATGACGGAGCCGCCGACGTCGACGACGGACCTGTTCGTCTTGCCCGCGTCGTCCTCGAATATCCTCAGTTTCGCGACGCGGTCGGCGAGCTTCGAGGCCATCGCCTCCATGTCGCCGCCGGTCGCTCCGAAGAGGACGAGGCAGCCGCGGCCGATGGACGAGAGGACCTCGCCGTCGACCGCGACCGACGCACTGCTCACGCGCTGTACCCAGACCTTCACCTGGAGCCGAGCTTGGTGGCGCTGCGCCACGCGTAGTACTTGCGGAGCTTCAGCTTGGAGGCGGCGGCCTCGTCGCAGAAGACCCACGCGTCGTTGTGCGCCTGCAGCGCGGAGGCGGTGCAGAACTGGCTTATGCCGCCCTCTACCATGCCCTTGACGGCGTCCGCCTTGTTGGCTCCGAAGGCGAGAAGCACGACCTTCCTGGCCTCGCAGATCGTGCCGACGCCCATCGAGAGGGCCGCGGTCGGAACCTCGTCGAGCCTGCCGTGGAAGAAGAGACGGGCGTTGTCCTTGATCGTCGACGGGGTGAGGTAGACGATCGAGGTGCGGGAATTCAGGGACGTGCCGGGCTCGTTGAACGCGATGTGCCCGTCCGATCCGATGCCCAGCACCTGGAGGTCGATTCCGCCGGCGCGCCTGATCGCCGCCTCGTAGGCCTTGCACTCCTTCGCGGGATCCTTGGCGAGTCCGTTGAGGACGTGCGTGTTGGAAAGCTTTATGTCGATCTTCCTGAAGAGGTTCTCGTTCATGAAGTAGCGGTAGCTCTGGTCGTGCGTCGGGGCGAGTCCGTAGTACTCGTCGAGGTTCCAGCTCCTGACCTGCCTGAAGGAGACCTTCTTCGCCTTGACGTCCTTGGCGAGTTCATTGTACATGAGGACGGGCGTGGAGCCGGTGGCGAGTCCGAGGACGGCCTTCGGGTTCTTCCTGACGAGCGCCGTGATCATGTCAGCGGCCTTGCGGCTGGCCTCTTCGCGGGTTTTGCAGATTACGATTTCCATTGTCATCTTCCTTTCGTTTTCTTTTTGTGAGTTCCTGAAATCCTTGCCGCGGGGAACGTCTCCCCCGCGAGGTAGCGCGCCGAGAGCACCGGCGGCTCGACGCATTCGACTCCTCCGAGGACCATGAGGACGTACTCGGCGAGCCTGTCCCCGTTCGCGAACGGATCCATCTCTATGCGGGCGACGGACTTCGCGTAGACGGGTGCGAGTCCGCGGTTCGACCACGACACGACGCGGACGCCGTCGGGCACCGCGATTCCGCGAAGCGCGAACGCCAGGAATCCGGCCTCCGCCGCGTGGTCGTCCATGAAGTACACGAGGTCCGGCAGCTTCGCGCCTCTCGCGAGATACTTGACGAAGAACTCGAGTGTGGAACGCTTCACGGACTCTATGACGCCTGTGTCCGGATTCGCCACGGGGACGTAGACGGACTCGACGGACACGCCCGCGTCGGAAAGCGCGGACGCCGCGTCGGAGATTCCGTATTCGAACCCGACCTGCAGCACGCGCTTGACGCCGGCGGCGACGCAG
>JAFONM010000035.1 GCA_017418445.1 Kiritimatiellia bacterium | reverse complement strand
GCCCTGCTGCTGATTCGGCTGGCCCTGCTGCTGATTCGGCTGATCCTGCTGCTGATTCTGCTGGCCCTGCTGCTGATTCTGCTGGCCCTGCTGCTGATTCTGCTGCCCCTGCTGCTGACTCTGCTGAACCTGATGCTGATTCTGCTTGCCCTGCTGCTGATTCTGCTGATCCTGCTGCTGATTCTGCTGGCCCTGCTGCTGATTCGGCTGCTTCTCACTCTGTCTCTGCTGCTTATCGGCTGCGGGATTTGCAGCCATCTCGGCCTGGCGCGCGGCCTCCGCCGCCTTGCGGGCCTCGTCCGCCGCCTTCTGAGCGGCCTTTGCCGCCTGGTCCGCATCCTTCGCGGCCTCGCGCATCCCGTGCATCGCCTTGTCGACATCCTTGTCGCGATTCAGCTGATGGAAGAGCTCCATGGCACGCCGCTCCGTTTCCTCCTGCATCTGCTTCCATGCAAGGAGTTTCGCCTGGTCGTGCGGACGCTCGGCGAGAATCCTCCTCATCTCCTCCGCGAGCGCCTTCTGGCGGTCGGCAAGGTCGCGCGTCTTCTCCATCTTCTCGAGCGCACCCTTCCTGTTTTCAAGATCCCTTTCGAACCGATCGAGCTCCTCGGCGGCCTTCTTCATCTCCGGCATCGCCTCCTGGATGGACTTCTCCCGGTCGGACCTCCCCTCGAAGCGCGCCGCCTCCATCTTCCGCAGCGCGGCCTCCGCCCTCTCCACTGCGTTGGACTCGATGTTCCGAAGCATCGGACGGAAGCGCTCGTCGTTGCGGAGCGTTTCGCGCAGTTCCTCGAGACGCTTCACCGCCTCGTTGAGTTCGTGCGCGGCGCGCTCGCTCGTGCGGTCCATGTTCTCGGAAATCTTGTCGTTATGCTCCAGTTCGCGCTTCGCCTGCTCGGCGATCTGTCTGGCGCCCCTGAGGCGGTTCTTCGCCTCGTTCGCAAGTTCGCGGACCGTCTTCGCCTGCTCCTTCACGTCCGCGACCCTGAGTCCCCACTCCCTCGCGCCAAGCTCGACGTCTATGACTGACGACGTCGTGGCGTGCGGACCGTAGAACTCCGCGGGGCATGCGTCCCGTACGACGAACATGAACCTGACGCGGCGGGCCTCGCCGAGGTCCATGGACGACATGTCGATCTCGGTCTTTCCGCGCCAGAGCCGCTCGCCGCCGCGGACGAACGAGTCTATCGGGCCCAGATTCGCCGTCTCGCCTCCGTCGACCGAGGCCAGGAGGTCCGGATGGAGCGCGCACACGTCGTCGCTGACAGTGAGTTCAACGGGAATCTTCGCGTAGGGCGGAAGCTTCGGGAGCTTCCCGCGCGGCTTCTCGACGACGACCGACGGAGGCTGGTCGAGGACGCTCGCAAGCGGCATCTTGCCGGTCTTCGTCCGGAATCCGTCGCGGTTGACGAGATCGAGCGACCAGAAAGACGTCCGGTTCGAGACCATCTCGTACTCGAAGACCCCCTTCTTCCCGCCGACATTGAGCTCCGATACGATGTCGTCGTCCACCGAGAGACTGAACTTCACGCGAGAGCCGTTTATCGCGCTGATGGAGCGGACCTCCTCGTTCGACACGACGGTCGACGCCCAGCCTGTGTACTCCGGATAGTCGACCGTCGCCGAGAACTCGCGATAGCGCGGCGGCTCGGAGACGCGGACATGGTAGAAGCGCGTGACGGCCGGACCGGAGGTGACGCGATATCTCCATTCACGGTCGTTGATGTCCGCCGTCGTCTCGTAGACGCCGTCGGCCATGTCCTCCGCGGCTTCCTCGGTCCAGCCGAGGAGCGTCTTCCTCGAGATGCGTATCCTGGTCCTGCCGACAGTCGAATCCTTCAGCTTCGCCTCTATGCGGATCACGTCGCCTGCAAGCGCCACGACGTCGCCCGGCTTCACCTCGATGTCCCCGGAATGGACATTCCCGACGTCAGCCCACGGTGCGATCGCGCGGACGAGAAGCCGTCCCGCGAAGCCCGGCGCGGCGACGACGGAGACGAGGAGAGCAAGCAGCATGGCGAGGAGCACGCATCCGATGCGAATCGCGCCGCCGAACGGGAACTCCTTTTCCGGCACGACGGCCCCCGCGTCGTCCGCCGCCCTGCGGCACACCACGTCGAACAGTTCGCGCGAAAATCCGGCGTTCTCCCTGCCCGAGAGCTCCACCATGGTCGAAAGACGCTCCTGGAATTCCGGATGCCGCGAGTCGAGCATCTTCGCCATCGAGCGCGGAGACTGGCGATGGCGGCGCATGTAGAGCGTGGCGAGGAATCCGGACAGGATCGCGACTGCAAGGATTCCGAGGCTCATCGCCCAGCGGACGCGCGGATCGAGAATCGTCAGGCTCGCGTCGACGGCCATCACGGCCGCGAGCGCGACGAGGACGGCGATCGACGCGATCGACGCGACCTTGAGAAGCCTCACGCCGCGATCGCGCCTTATCGACCTTGCAATCGCACTGCCGACGATTCCCGTCATCACGCGAGCCCCTTTCTCCTGCGCCAGATCCAGACTGCGGCCATCGCGAGCGCAAGCACGATGAACGCGATCGGATTGTCCCAGATGTCGCTCTCCACCTGCTCGGTCACCTCGCTGCGCCCGGCTCCGAAGTATTCCGCAAGCTCCTTCTCCGCATCCTCCGGCACGACGACGGTGCCGCCGGAGAGCTTCGCCATCCTTTCGAGGACCTCCGGCGTCGACGAGAGATCGGCGTATTCGAGCGGAGCGAAGGAGTTCCCGACGGAGAAACCGACCTCCGTCTTCTCTGGCCACGAGTCGCCGATCCTTGCCTTCACCGCGGGGGCGTCGAGCTCGATCCGGTACTGCCCGAGCGTCTCAGTCGCCGCGAACGTCGCCTCGTAGCCGCCGTTGGCGTTTTCGGAATCCCTGAGCCGAATGCGCGTGGCGTGTCCTGCAGGATCGGCGACGACCGCGAAGACCTCGGCGCCCGACACCGGGAGCGACTCCTCGTCCGCAAGACGCGCCATCACTTTTACTTCGGATCCCGGGGCATAGTGCATGCCGTCGGTTCCGAGGCGGACGAACGCGTTCCCGCTCCTGAGACGCGCGCCGGCGGCCCACTTGAGGATGTTGCCCCAGAAACGATGGTGGTACGTGTCGCCGACGCGATACCTCAGGCGCCACGTCTCGTCGCAGGCGATGAAGACCACCCTGCCGCGCCCGACGTGGCGGACGACGACGAGCGGCCCCTCTGTCGCGGTCGAGTCGCTCGCGAAGGCGAGCACCTCCGCGCCGGTCCTGGCTGAAATTCCCGAGAGCCTTCCGTACCAGTCCTCGCCCTCGTCCCACGCCTGCCTGTTCGCGACGGGACCCGCCGCGAGTTCCATTATCGGATGCGAGAGTCCCGCACCCGTGATCACGGGACGATACGGCTCTGCGGACCACTTCGCGGAAACGCCCCCCTGCGCGTTCGTGAAGGAAACGGGGAGGAGCTCCGCAAGTCCAGTCCCGGCATAGGAGCCGGGCATGCTGTCCGGACCTGCGATGAACACCGCGGTCGCGCCGCGCTTCTCGACGGAGGACCTGATCTCCTCGATCGCCTCGTCAGTCAGGTCTTCGCGCGAAAGGTCGCCGAAGATCATCACGGCGAAACGGCGCCACGACTCGCGGTCCTGCGGCAGCGCGCCCGCCTCGGAATCCCCGAACCTGCGCCTCGCGTCCGCGGCGGGAGGTTTTTTCGCCGCGGCGGCGGATCCGAAGACGTCCGGCCTCGAGAGGAAGTACTGGAGGTTCACCGACTTGTCGCGTCCGTAGAAGAGGTTCTTGAGATACCTGAACTCCCAGCGCGGGCGACGGTCCGCAAGAAGCACGTTCACGCGGTCGTCCGACACCGCGACATCGAACGGCCACTCGTCGTTCGCCGTCTCTGCGTCGCCCTCCGGAACCTCGAGGACGATGCGGTAGCGCCTCACCCCCGTGGATTCCGGCCTGTCGGTGAAGCGCAGCGAGCCGGTCCATGCGTCGGCGTCGATCGTCCGCTCCTCGCGTCCGATCTCGCGGTCGCCGAGCATGAACTTCGCGACGACCTTCGAGCCCTTGAGCCCTTCGCCCCTCAGATCGACGAACGCCCTGACGTCGTCCCCGAGGAAGACGTTCTCGGCGGACGAGACGAAGGCGATGGCGACGTCGCAGCGGTTGGTGGCGCCAGCGACGAGCACGCCCGCGATCTTCGCCGCCTGGCGTCCGAACTGGCGCGATATCGCGTCCACGTTCTCGCCCGCCGTGGCGCGTCCGTCGGATACCACGACCGCGCCCGCGAGCTCCTCGGACGGAATCCGCGCGCGCACGTCCTCGAGAGCGACCGCGAAGTCCGTGGTCTCGCCGCCGAACGTGAAGCTCTCCACGTCGTACTTCCTGTGCAGCGCGGACTCCAGGCGCTCGGAGACGTTCGTCGCCGTGTCGAAGCGCGAGACGCGATTCGTTCCGTCGGGGATGTTGCGGTAGGTCATCGATTCGGACATGTCGACCAGGACCGCGACCTTGCGCGAAATCCTGCGCGTACGCTCGTGGACGATCACGACGTGGAGGAGCATCCACAGTATCGAAAGGAACGAGACGACGCGCAGGATCGTGAACAGGACCGGACGCCGCACCGGGACGCCGTCGAGGCGCGAACGGTCGGATCGGAAGGAGACGAGCAGCTCGAGGACCAGAAGGACAAGGACCGTTATGGCGAGCGGACGCCAGATCTCGACGCCGAAGCCCTTCCCCGCAATCGCGGCAAGCGTATCGTCCTTCTCCCGCGCGTAGGACAGGTCCGCGAACGGCGCAATGGAATCCGCCTCGTCCTGCGTGAGCGGAGCGACGTCGCCCTCGCGCGCGCTCCAGCGCGTGTCGCGCAGTTCTCCGACGCTTTTCATGGAGACGAGCGAGTAGACGAGCTCGTGTACGTATGACGGGAAGGCGGGGCGCGCGGGGAAGGCCGTCCACTCGAGGTCGAGCGGCATCGCGAGCATTCCGACCCTCCCTGCGCCGAACCGCCCGCAGACCGAAGCAACGGCGCCGTCGCTCATCAACTCGACATCTGCGGAGCCGGTGCCGGCGACGCCCGCTCCGTCGAAGACCATGCGTCCGCCGACAGGCGCGCCGCGCACCGTCGGCGGCTTCTCGTTCCCGCGGAAGCGCTCGAAACCCGTCCACGTCGCAGGCATCACACGCTCCGTGCGCCACATCCAGTTCGAGTAGAACCCGACGTCGCACGCGGGATCGGGGAGGACGAGGAGTCCGCCGCCGGAATGCGTCCATTTCGCCAGGTTTTCCGCCGCGCGCGGGGAGAGGAACGGGACGCCGGCGAGGACGGTCACCGCGACGTCCCTGAAGACGTTCGTCGAGTAGAGTTCGGAGGGTCTCGCGGCGACCGGACTGACGAGATAGGCGGACTTGTCGTCCTTGAGCTGCGGACGGAGCGCGGCCTCGAGGTAGGCGGACGGCCGGTCGAAGGTCTTCTTTCCCGTGCGGCCGTCGACGAGAAGCACCTTGAGCTCGTCCGTCACCTGCACGGAGTTGGTGACTGCGTTGTCTGAAGCTATGTCGTCGGGCGCCGAAAGCGACGTCGCGATCTCGTGGTGTCCGGACTTCTCGAACGTGTGGCTGAAGGTGACGGTGCGGAAGAGTCCCGGCAGTATCTGCCCCACGCTCTGCGACGCGACGCGACGCCCGTCGACCTCGAACGAAAGCTCGCCCGGCGAAAACGGCTCGGACCCCGAGTTCAGGACGTCCACGCTGAACGACACCGGGCCGTCCGTGCCGAATATGCGCCGCGAAGGCACGATGGAGACGACGGCCGCGTTGCGGACCTTGCCCGTCCGCGTGATCGTGCGCCACACGACGGGCGTGCGCCTTCCGGACTGGGTCAGGATCTTCTCGACCCGGCGCCACGCGTTCGCGTCCGACGCCTTCCAACCGTATCCCTGTCCGTCGCCGAACACCACGATTTCCTTCGCCGGGAGATTCCCTGCGGCAAGGACCGCTCCGGCCGCCTCGAGGGTCCTCGGCACATCCATCGTCGAATCGCCACGCTCGAGTCCGTCGAGAATATCGAGGATCTCGCGGCGGGACGTGAACGGAGTCGGAGTGAGGATCTTCGGTTCGCGGTCCCCGACGACGATCCCGAAAGCCGTTCCGGACGGAGCGCGGTCCACGAGGTCCCTGGCCTCCTCGATGGCGCGGCTGAAAGTGTCTGCGCCGTCCTTGTCGCGCAGTCCCATCGACCCCGACGCGTCGATCGCGATGACGACGTCCTTCGCCCCGCCGCCGGAACCGAAGAATGCGAGTTCCGGAAGGAACGGACGCGCGAAGGCGAATGCCGCTGCAGCGAGAATGAGCGTCCGAAGGATCAGGAGCAGAATCTCCTCGAAGCGCATCTTGCGCCTCTGCAGGCGGAGGGATTCGTTCAGGAACTGCCATGCGCCCCAGACTATGCGGTTCGAATTGCGGCGGCGAATCATGTGCAGGACGATCGGCACCGACGCCGCGAGCAGTCCGAGAAGCATCCATGGGGCGAAGAAGGACATGCTTCTACATCCCCCTTGTCTGGCTGTACCGGACCAGGATGTCCGACAGGACGTCCTCGCAGGGACGCGACGTGTCGACGACCTCGTGCGTGACGCGCATCTCGCCCATTCCGCGATGGAGGCGCGTCATGTATTCGTTGAACTGCTCGAGATATCCCTTGCGGAGCGCGAGGGAATCGATGTTCATGAAGGCGGGCGATTCCGCGTCCTCGAAGCGGTAGGCTTCCCGGAACGGAAACTCGACCTCCTCCTCCGCGAGGACATGCAGCACGGCCACCTCGTCGTGGCGGAAGCGGAAATGGTGCAGCGCCCTGAGCATCGCCTCGGCGTCGCCGAACATGTCGCCTATGATGAAAACCATCGAGCGCCGCGGCGTCCTCTCGGCCGCCTCGTGGAGGACGGCGGCGATATCGCTTTCGCCGCCGACGGAGAGTCCGTCGATTCCCGCGAGGATGTGCCTCAGCTGCGAAGGACTCGCCTTGGGCGGCATTGAAAGCCTCACCTTCGAGTCGAACGCGACAAGTCCCACGGCGTCCTGCTGGCGGATAAGCACATACGCGAGCGCGGCTGCGAGACGTCGCGCGTAGTCGAACTTGGAGAGTCCGCCGGCGGCGACGTCGCCGCGGTAGGACATCGACCCCGAGGCGTCAAGGAGTATCGTCGCGCGGAGGTTCGTCTCGTCCACGTACTCGCGCACGTAGCAGCGCTGGCGGCGTGCGACGAGCCGCCAGTCGAGATTCCGCAGGTCGTCGCCGGGCGCGTATTCGCGGTGCTGGGCGAATTCGACGCTCGCGCCCTTTCGCGCGGAGCGGTGCCTGCCGGACACGAAGCCGTCCATCGTTCCCCTCGCGAGGAACTCGAGCCTCCCGAGACGTTCGATCGTCCGGGCGGGCAGCCACTTCATGTATTCCGGCGTCGCCATCCGGGAACTACTCCGCGTCGAGCTCCTCGCGGCTGCGGACTTCCCTGAGCAGGCGATCGACTATGGCGTCCGTCGTGACTCCGGCGGCCTCGGCGTTGAAGGTCGTCGCGATGCGGTGGCGCATGACGAGATGCGCCAGGGCCTTTATGTCGTCGGTGATCACGTGCGTACGCCCCTTCAGGATCGCGCGCGCCTTGGCCGCGACGATGAGGGAGAGTCCCGCGCGCGGACCCGCGCCCCAGGACACCATCTCCTTGACGAACGCGGGGGCGGAGGGATCCGCGGGACGCGTCGCGCGGACGAGGTCCGCTACGTAGTCGACGACGTGGTCCGCTATCGGGACGCGCCGCACGACCTTCTGGAGCGCGATCACCTCCTCGGCGGAAAGGACCTTCTCGAGCCTGACGTCCCTGTCGCCGGTCTCGCTCGTGAAGATCCCGACCTCGTCCTCGCGCGATGGGTAGTCCACCGTTATGTTGAAGAGGAATCGGTCCAGCTGCGCCTCCGGGAGAGGATAGGTTCCCTCCTGCTCGATCGGGTTCTGCGTCGCGAGGACGAAGAACGGCTCCGGGAGAGGACGCGACACGCCGCCGGCGGTGACGCTGTGCTCCTGCATCGCCTCGAGGAGCGCGGCCTGGGTCTTCGGCGGAGTGCGGTTGATCTCGTCCGCGAGCAGCATGTTCGTGAAGACCGGACCCTTGACGAAGCGGAAGGAGTGCGTCCCCGTGGACTTGTCCTCGTCGAGGACGTCGCTCCCGGTAACGTCGGCGGGCATGAGGTCGGGGGTGAACTGGATCCGGCGGAACCCAAGGTCCATCACCTCCGAAAGCGTCCTGACGATGAGCGTCTTCGCGAGTCCAGGGACGCCCACGAGGAGCGCATGTCCGCGCGAGAAGACCGCCGTGAGGACCTGTTCGACCACGTCCTCCTGGCCTACGATCGCCTTCGCCATCTCCCGCTTGAGGGCGGCGTACTTCGACTGGAGCCTCTCCACGAGTTCCACGTCTCCGGAGTTCATTTCCCTGCTGTTCATTTTTCCTCCTTTTCGGAATCCAGGTCGACCGTTTCGTCGCGTTGATAGATCGGAAGCATGCGGCACGGCACAGTGAGCGCGAGAATCGTCATCGACGTCGCGTAGGCCGGCGACTGCGCCCCGCCGTCGGGACGCCACGAGCCGTCCGGCTGCTGCGCCGGGATGAAGTTGTCGTGCATCCAGACCGAGAACTCCCTCCAGGCGTCTCCGCCCGTCTGGAAGAGCCCCTGCGATGTGTAGTAGAGTCCGTAGTATTTCTGACTGCTCCGCGGAATCGCATTCGCGTATGTCTTGCGCAGGTACTGCGCGCCCTTGAGGGACATCTCGTCCAGGTGCTTGCCGCAAAGCTCGAGGCACAGGATGCCCGCGCCGGTCAGCGTCTCGCCGTTGCTCCCGCCCGACCCCTGGTAGGAGAAGCTGCTGCTGCGCTCGCAGAAGCTGCGCTTCACGTAGAGGACCGCCTTCTCGACAGCCTCGTCCGGAACCTGAGCTCCGTTCAGCCTCGCGCTCCTCAGCGCCATCAGCGCCCATCCGCTCGCGGAAAGGTCGCTGTCGCTGGAGTCCGGCTGGTAGCGCCATCCGCCCAGGTGCTCGCCTCCCTTGCGCTGGTTCTGCGCGTCCACGATCACCTTCACCGCCAGCGGCAGGACCTCGTCGAGCCGCTTCTGACGCTCCGGGGATACGATTCCGCTCGCCTCGAAGAGAAAGAGCGTCGCTATCGAGTGCGCGTACATCCTGCCATCGCCGCGCCTGCCCATGTAGCCGCGGAACCTTGCCTCGGGACTCAGGTCGGCGCATGCGAGAACATAGTCGACGGCCTTGTCTATGGCCTCGCCGTAGGGCTCCGTCCCCGGGAGGAATCCCTTCGAGAGGAACGCCATGCCGGCAAGGGCCGGAATCGCCGCGGACTCCCCGTACGAGCCGGAGAACGATCCGTCCTCCCTCTGCGTCCGCGCCAGGAACTCGAGTCCGTTCCTTATCGCCTTCTCGGTGCCGTCCCGCGACACCTTGAGTCCGCCGCCCTGCCGCATCGACGAGGCGGACCCTCCTCCGTATCCGCAGCCCGTGCCGCGCGAATGGCCGCACGTGCCGACGGAGACGGCCACAGCGCCCGCGACGAGCGCGGAAATCCCCAGAAGCGCCGCGCCGACGGCGACCGCGATCTTGCGCGCGGTCCTGCGTCGGGTCGAGTCGACGAGGCGGGCGACGAAGCGCTCGGATATCTCATTGTCGCGAAGCTTCGCCTGCAGAGCCTCCCTGGCGTAGTGGAGGCGCGACTTGACCGTCCCCACGTTGAGTCCGGTGACGATCGAGATGTCGAAGAGGTCCATCTCCTCGAAGTACCTGAGGACCACCACCTCGCGGAATTTCTCGGGCAGCTCCCGGACCGCCTCGCGGACGGCCGTCGCCGTCGCGGAGAAGTCGAGCTTCCCCGAAAGGTCGTCATCGTCGTCTGACGGGGTTTCCGGCAGCCTGTCCACGCCCACGAGCTTCGGACGGGCCGCCGCCTTGCGGACGTCCATCCGGTGGAAGTTGAGCATTATCTGGTGTATCCAGTAGTAGAACGAGCCGACGGGACGGTAGTCGTCGATCTTGAGGATGACGCGCTCGAAGGTCCTGAAGACGAGATCCTCGGCCTCCGCGGCATTGGCGGTGAGCATAAGGGCCGCGGACATCAGCTTGGAGGAATACTCCGAAACCAGGCGCCTGGCGCCCGATTCCCTGTCGCAGCGGATCTCTTCGTATATCTCCATCCAATGACAGCAATGCGCGAAACCGGCAAAGGTTCAATCTTTTTTTCGCCCTCCCCCCAAGGGCGGTTCCGCGCCGTCAGTCCAGGGACTTGACGAAGGCGGCGATTCGTCCGGCGGCAAGCCTGATCTTCTCGAGGCCCGTGGCGTAGGACATGCGGACGAATCCTGCGCCGCTCTTCCCGAAGGCGGATCCCGGGACGCACGCGACTCCGTGCTCCTTGAGGAGCCTCAGCGCGAACGTCTCGTCGTCGAGTCCCGTGGAGCGGATGTCGACGAAGAGGTAGAACGCGCCCTTGGGCACAAGGGTCTTGAGTCCCATCGCGTTGAGGACCGGCACCAGGTAGTCGCGGCGCTTCCTGTATTCGCGGCGCATGAGGTCGACGTCCTTGTCCCCGAAGTCCATCGCCTCCACGCCCGCGGCCTGCGAGAGCGTCGGCGCGGACATGATTCCGTACTGGTGGATCTTCATCATCGCGGCGATGATGTCGTCCGGTCCGCAGGCGTATCCGAGACGATATCCCGTCATGGCCCAGCTCTTCGAGAAGCCGTTGAGCAGTATCACCCTGTCGCGATATTCCCCGAACGCCGAGAAGGACGGCAGGCGGACGGCGGCTGGCGGCCGGAGGCCGGCGGACGGCGACCCGCAGACCGCCTCCTCGTAATTGAGCTCCGAATACACCTCGTCCGCCAGGAGCATGATGTCATGCCTCTCGCAGAACTCGAGTATCGCCTTCATGTCGTCGCGGCTCAGCGTCGCGCCGGTCGGATTGCACGGGAAATTGAGCAGCACCGCCTTCGTCTTCGGCGTGACCTTCTTCTCGAGCGCCTCGACGGTGAGGCGGAACTCGTCCTCGACGTGCGTCTCGACCGCGACGGGCGTCGCGTGCGCGAGGCGGACCGTCGGGGCGTAGCTCACGAAGCACGGCTCGTGGTAGAGGACCTCGTCGCCCGGCGAGCATATTGCGCGTATCGCGAGGTCGATCGCCTCCGAGACGCCGACCGTGACGAGGACCTCGTCGGACCATTCGTAGTCGGCGTCGAAGCGGCGCTTGAGGTAGCGGCAGATCGCCTGGCGGAGCTCCGGTGTGCCGAGGTTGGAAGTGTAGTGGGTCCCGCCGTTCTCGAGGCAGGTGACGGCCGCGCGCGAGATGTGCCATGGCGTGTCGAAATCAGGCTCGCCCACGCCGAGCGAGACGATGTCCTTCGACTGCGCGACGATGTCGAAGAACTTGCGGATTCCGCTCCTGGGGATTTCCGCGACATGCTGTGCCACGCGGCACTTCACTTCGGCTTGCCCTTCTTCCCGTATGCGGCGAGGCGCTTCTGGACGGCGGAGGTGACGAACGGAGCCGTGTCGCCGCCGTAGCTCGCGATCTCGCGGACCGTTGACGCGGTGACGTAGGCGAGGTTCTCGCTCGGCATCATGAACAGCGTCTCGATCTCGGGGGCCATGCGGCGGTTGGTGAGCGCCATCTGGAACTCGTATTCGAAGTCGGAATATACCCTGACGCCGCGGATGACGACCTTCACGCCCTCGCGCCGGCAGAAGTCGACGAGCAGCGTATCGAGAGTCTTCACCTCGACGTTCCCGAGGCCCGCGAGCCTGACGTCCTCGCGGATCATCGCGACGCGGTCGCGCGCGGAGAACATTGCGCCCTTCTTGGTGCTGGTCGCCGCCACCGCGACGATCAGCCTGTCGTAGAGCTTCGCCGCCCTTGCGATCAGGTCGAAGTGCCCCTTCGTCATGGGATCGAACGTCCCCGGATAGACTGCGCATTTTTCCGTCATGCGGCAGATTATACCAAATTTAGCCGCGACAGTGAAGCGCCAAACGCGCCCCGACGCAGGGTTCTGGCGAGGAGCCGCCAGTCCTCAGCGCTCGACGAAGCACGTCCCCGGCCTGACGACGATTCCGTGCATAAGGGCGATCGCGACGCCGTAGTTGACTATCGGGATTCCGGCGTCGGTCGAGCGGGCGATCCGCGAGAGGACCGCGCGGCGCGAGAGCATGCATCCGCCGCAATGGACGACGAGTGCGGGCCTGCGGGGCGTGCATCCGCCGCCATCCACGGGAAAGTCTCCGCCGGACGAGAACCGGAAGTCGAGGTTCTTGCCGGTGAACTTCCGGATCCATGCCGGAATCTTCACGGTTCCGATGTCTCCGCACTGACGGCGATGCGTGCAGCCTTCGGAGACGAGGACCGTATCGCCGTCCTTCAGCCTTTTCAGCATCGCCGCTCCCGCGACGAGCGTCTGCAGGTCGCCCTTCTGTCGCGCGAAGACAATCGAGAACGACGTGAGCGGAACCTCCCTCGGAGTCGCGGCATCCACGGCGGCGAACGCCTGGGAATCCGTAATCACGAAGCGGATCTTCTCCCTGCCGACCTTCTCAACGAGATCCGCAAGCTCCGACGGCTGGCAGACGAGCGCCGAGGCGCCGGACTCTATCAGCTCGCGGACCACCTGCTGCTGGGGAAGAATGAGCCTTCCCTTCGGAGCCGCGGCGTCGATCGGACAGACGCAGATCACGATGTCTCCGCGCGAGACAAGGTCCGAGACGAGCGGACCCGGCCTCTCCTGCGGAACTGCCGCCGAGATCCGTCCGCGCAGTTCCTCGATTCCCTCGCCCGTCCTTGCGGAGACGTAAAACCCCGAGCTGTCGTCCCGTTTGGCGACTTCGGCAAGGAGGTCGCTCTTGGTCCGCACGACCAGAAGCGGAACGTTCCGCTCGCCGCAGCGCGCACGGACGGGAGAGATGTCGTCCGACAGTTCTTCGGAAGCCGGCTGCACCCATATCGCGATGTCTGTGGAGTCAAGGACGGCGAGCGAACGGGCGACGCGCTCGGCGCCGAGGTCGCCTTCGTCGTCGAGACCGGCCGTGTCGGTGATGACGCACGGTCCGAGCGGAAGAATCTCCATCGTCTTGGAGACGGGGTCCGTGGTGGTCCCCGGGACGTCCGAAACGATGGCTACGGACTGTCCGGCAAGCGCGTTGACAAGGGACGACTTCCCCGCGTTGCGCCGCCCGAAGAGCGAAATCCTGGTCCTATTCGCTATCGGGGTGCCATCCATTCCACTCATTCATCGCCCTTTCCGGACCCTGCGCGAGGATGTCCGCGGCGGCCTTCGCGGCCGCCGCGACGACCTTGTCCATCGTGGAGCGCGTCGCGGAATCGAACTTGCCGAGGACGTGTCCGACAACGTCGTCGCGGTCCTTGCCGACGCCTATCTTGAGCCTTGCGAAAGTCTGCGTCCCCAGCCGCTCCATGACGCTGCGGATTCCGTTGTGTCCGCCGCACGTCCCGCCGGAGCGGACCCTCAGCCGTCCGACCGGGAGGTCTATGTCGTCCTGGATCACGAGGAGGTCCGCAGGCTTCGCGTTGGAATACTTCACCAGGGGCGCGACGGAGTTGCCGGAGAGGTTCATGTACGTCTGGGGCTTCGCGAGCGTAACGGGGAATCCGGCAAACGCGCCCTTCGCCAGAAGCGCGTTGAAGGACTTCTTGAACTCCCAGGACGCACCGATCGAGGCGGCTATCGCGTCGACGACCTCAAAACCAATCGAGTGCGGAGTATTCGCGTACTCCGCACCCGGATTTCCAAGACCAACTACGATCTTCATCCCGCCAATCGCCGACCGCCGGCTACTCGTGGTTGAACAGGTCGTTCACGCTCTCGTCCAGGTGGATGCGCTTGATGGCCTCGCCGATGAGCGGCGCGACGGAAAGCTGCGTGAGCTTGAACGGAAGCTTCGAGGGATCGAATCCCGCGCGAAGCGGAATGGAGTCCGTGACGACGAGCTCGTCGAGCTGCGTCTCGGTCATGAGCCTCTCCTCGCCCTTCGCGGTGAGCGGGAAGTGCGAGACGAAGGCGTGGACGGCCTTGGCTCCGTGCTCGCGGCAGAGCTTCGCCGCGGCGGAGAGCGTACCGCCCGTGGCCGTCATGTCGTCGATCATGATGACGTCGCAGCCCTTCACGTCGCCGACGACGCTGAAGGCGTCGACGGTCGAGTCGCCGGTGCGCTGCTTGGCGACGATGGCGAGCCCGCATCCGAGCTTGCGGCTGTAGCCGTAGGCCGACTTGGCGCCGCCGGTATCGGGGGCGACGATGATCGGATTGGACCACGCCTGCCTGCGGATGTAGTTGAGTATCACGGGCTCGGCCTTGAGGTGGTCGAGCGGAATGTTGAAGAAGCCCTGTATCTGGTTCGCGTGGAGGTCCATCGTGAGGACGCGGTCCGCTCCAGCCGTCGTCAGGAGGTTCGCGACGAGGCGCGCCGTGATCGGGACGCGGGGCATGTCCTTGCGGTCCTGCCTCGCGTAGCCGTAGTAGGGGAGGACGGCCGTGATGCGCGCGGCGCTCCCGCGCTTGATCGCGTCCATCATCACGAAGAGCTCCATGTACGCCTCGTTCGGCTGCGGACTCCCGGACTGGATGATGAATACGTCGCGTCCGCGCACGCCTTCCTGCACCTGGCAGAAAGTCTCGCCGTCCGGGAAGTGCTTGATGTCGATCTTGTTGAGGGGATGTCCGAGGTAGTCCGCCACCTTCTCGGCGAGCGGCATGTTGGCCGTTCCGGAGAAGATCATGAGGTCTTTGCTGTCTGCCATGTCCGTATCCTTTGTGAAAGATGCGTATATTATAGCATAATTCGGACGGCGGCGGCGGCCGCGGAGAGTCCCGCGCCGAAGCCCGCGAGAAGCGCGCGGCCCCTGGGGCGACGGTGCGCGAGAGTGAGCGGGACCGAGCAGGAGCCTGGATTTGCGTAGATCTCGCCCGAAGTGAGCAGTCTGTCCGAAAGTCCGATGGATTTCGCAAGCCTGCGCACCATGAACATGTTCGCCTGGTGCGGGACGAAGCAGTCGACGTCGCCGACCTTCCCGGCGAAATCCGAGAGGAACTCCGCCACTTCCGCAGCGACGAAGGAAAAGACCTCGAAGCCGTCCATCTTCACGGGACCCGCGGCGGAGCATGAAAGCGCCGCGGAGGAGCGGGAGAGGAACGCGAAGTGCGAGCGGGAGGAGGACTCCGGGTCGCACGAAACGACCGTCGCCGTCGCGGCGTCCGAAAAAAGCGCCGCGGTTCCGGCGTCGGCTTTGTCGACGAACGGGGACTGGAGGTCTCCGTCCAGAAGAAGAATGCGGCTTCCGGTGTCCGCCGCGAGTCGGCCCGCTACATAGAGCGCATAGGGATATGCGCTGCATGCGGCCGAGAGGTCGATCGCCGGGATGTCCCCCGGGAGTCCGAGCGCGGAGGCGAGTCCCGTCGAGAGGGAAGGCATGCGGTCCGGCGCCGTGTACGTCGCGACGACCACTCCGCCTATTCCGTCCGTCAGGCCCTTCGCGGCGTCCAGCATCATGTCGAAGAGAGTCGAGCCCTTCGCGGCCTCGCGGCGCGAGCGGAATCCGGCGGTCTCGACGACTCTCTCCGGAACGCCTGCGGCGATGTTGTCGACGACCGTCGGTCCGACGGACGCGGCGACCTTCTCGACAACGACCTCGGGCGTCGTGATCACAGGAAGACGTCCTGTAGGTCGGGGAGCTTCTTCACCATCCACTGCTGGCAGGCGTCGAATATCTCCTGCGCGGTGGAGCCGCGGGGCATGGAGTCCGGAACCTTCGCATACTCGTCGAGATCGGCGCGGGTGAGGTTCGAGAGAATCTTGGAGATGACGGGGATGTACGTCGCGCTCATCGAGAGGACGTCCACTCCGAGGGAAGCCCAGTAGATCCCGACGATGGGATCGGCCGCGGACTCTCCGCAGACGCTCACCTGGATGCCGTGGCGCTTCGCGGCCGCGACCGTCTCCCTGATGAGCCTGACGACCGCGGGGTTGAAAGGCTGGTAGAGGTGCGCGACGGCGTCGTTTCCGCGGTCCGCCGCCATCGTGTACTGGATGAGGTCGTTGGTGCCGATCGAGAAAAAGTCGACGTACCTCGCGAAGTCGTCCGCGTTGAGCGCGGCGGCGGGAATCTCGATCATGACGCCCACCTGGATGTCCTTGCCGTACGGTATCTTCTCGCTGTCGAGTTCGCGCTTGGCGGCCTCCAGGACGGTCGCCGCGTCGCGGAGCTCCTCGATGCACGAGACCATCGGATACATGAGCTTCACCTTGCCGAACGCGGACGCGCGCAGGATGGCCCTCACCTGGCGCAGCATCACGTCGCGGTGCGTGAGGAGATACCGTATGGAACGGTTGCCGAGAAACGGATTCGCCTCCTTGGTGGAGATGCCCCTGACGAGCTTGTCGCCGCCGATGTCGAGCACCCTTATGGTCGCGGAGGCGCCGGGGCGGATCTTCCCGGCATAGATGACCGTGCGCTTGTAGGCCTCGAACTGCTCGTCCTCGGTCGGCTCCGTCTCCTTGTCGAGCCATAGGTATTCGCTGCGGTAGAGTCCGATTCCGCGGGCGCCGTATTCGGTGACTCCGGCGAGCGGGATGCCGGGATGGACGTTGGCGTATATGAGAACCTCTCCGCCGTCCTTCAGCGTACCGGCGGGCTTGCCGGTCCTCGCCTCCTCGGCGATTTCGCGCTGGCGGCGGACGAGGTCCTCGAACTGGATGCGCAGTCCCTCGTCCGGACTCAGCGTGACGGCGCCGTTTGTGCCGTCCAGAAGAACCGTTTCGCCGGGCTCGGCGCGTGAAGTGATGTCGCCGAGTCCGCACACCGCCGGAATCGCAAGGGCGCGCGCGAGCAGTGCGACGTGGCTCGTGGTGGAGCCGCCGTTCGTGGCGAAGCCCAGGACGAGTTCGCGCGGCAGCTGCACGGTCTCGGACGGAGTCAGGTCGTCCGCGACGATTATCGAGGGGACCGTGAGTCCCTCGGCCGGATTGTGCTCGTATCCGGTAAGCGTCTTGAGAAGCCGGCGCTCTATGTCGTCGATGTCGCGGACGCGCTCGCGGAAGTAGGGATCGTTCATGCGCGCGAACTGCGCGCGGGCTCCCGCGATCGTCTTCTTGACGGCGGCCGCGGCGTTCAGGCGGTCCTCGCGTATGTGGCGTTCCGTCTCCCTCCGGAGCGACTCGTCCTCGAGGAGCATCTGGTGGCACTCGAAGATCCGGACGTCCCCCCTTCCGGCGCGCTCCTTCAGGACGGCTATAAGTCCCTCGAGGTCGCGATGCACGTCCTCGCGTGCGCGGTTGAGCCGAAGGAGTTCGTCGTCCTCCCTGCCGTCGGCGATGATGTACTCGGGGACGGGGATTTCCCCGTCGCTCCGGTATATGAAGACCGGACCGGACGCGTAGCCGCGTGCGGTCGCCAGCCCCGCTACCGTCGATGGACGCCTATTGCTCATCCGGGATGTCGAACTTGCGCGAGACGAGCGCCTCGAGCTCGCCGAGAACCTTCTCGGCGTCGGGCCCGGAGGCCGTCACCCTGAGGATGGTCCCGCACGTCGCCTCGAGCGTCATCAGCGCCATGATCGACTTGCCGGATACGGAGTTGCCGTCCTTCTCGACGGTGACGTCGGCGTCGTACCTGCTCGCGGTCTTGGCGAACAGTCCGGCGGGACGGACATGCATCCCGTACTTGTTCAGGAGCTTGAACTCGCGTGTTATCTTGTCTGCCATTCGTATTGCCCTTTCTTGCTTCAAATCACCTTGTGTCCCGCGCGCCTCCTCAGATGCTCGGAAAGCTCCATCGCCGCGTTGTATCCGGCGGCGACCAGCTTCTGCTGCTGGACGGCCGTCTCGACCAGGTTGACGAGGTCGCGTCCCTCCGACACGGGTATTATGATGTTCGGAATGTCCACGCCGAGTATCGTCCTCGACTTGCGCGTCTGTCCCACGCGGTCTATCTCGCCCCTCATCTCGCTCATCTTCCTGAGCGTGATGACGAGGTCGAGACGCTTCTCGGAGCGGATCGCGTTGACGCCGAAGACGCCGGGGACGTACATTATGCCGATCCCGCGGATCTCCATGTATCCGGACGTCGCCTCGCTGGCGCTCCCGAAGAGCGCGTTCGAGCCGACGTCCTTGCGTATGCAGGTGAGGTCGTCCGCTATGAGCGCGTGCCCGCCCTTCAGGAGTCCGAGCGCCGTCTCGCTCTTGCCGAGCCCGGGATCGCCCTCGAAGAGGACGCCGAGACCGTACACCTCGACCATCGTTCCGTAGATCGACGTCCTCGGGGCGCCGAGGCGCTCGAGGAGGAATCCCGCGAGACGAGTGAAGAGACGCGTCGTGAGCTTGGTGGAGAAGATGACGGCGCCATGCGTCTCGGCGTACTCGACGATGCGCTTCGAGGGCTTGTGCCCCTGCGTCATCACGAATATCCACGCCTTGTGCGCCGTCATCTGGCGGAACACCTCCACACGCTTGTCGTCGCCGATCGTGTTGAGGTACATCCTCTCCGCGTTGCCCACGATCTGCAGCCGCTCGTGGGCGAAGCTCATGAAGAAGCCGGTCAACGCGAGGCCGCACCTGTTGACGATCGGCTCGCGTATGACGCGGTCCATGTTGCCGGCGCCGGCGACCACCGAAAGCGCGAGCCTCTCCCGGCCGGCTTCGTAGAAGTCGGCCGCGGTGAACTTCACGCCTTTCTCGGCAGATGTCCTGGGCAGTCCGGTCATGGGTCTACGCCACGCTGTCAGTTCTTCTTCGAGGCCGCGCGCTGCTTGCGGACGGTCCCCTTGCGCGCCTTGACGCGCATCTTGAGGAGCTGGCGCTCCGCGCGCGCGGCGGCGGTGTCGATGACGCTCTTCGCGCTCTCGGAAAACTCCTTCGCGCCGACGGCCGTCTCGCCGAGGCGGTTCGCCACGACTTCGGCCATGTACATGTGCTTCTTCGCGTCCACGTCGATGACGATGTTTATCGAAGTGACCTTGGGAAACTTCTCCTGGAGCCTCGCCATGCGGGCT
Organism: Kiritimatiellia bacterium; assembly: GCA_017418445.1. Classification (GTDB taxonomy): domain Bacteria; phylum Verrucomicrobiota; class Kiritimatiellia; order RFP12; family UBA1067; genus UBA1067. The sequence goes on along the minus strand of JAFONM010000035.1, from coordinate 16,735 downwards.
TCCGCATATTCCTTGAGGGCCTCGATCCTGACGTCGCTGTGCCTCATCGTAACTTCTATTGCCATGTTGGTACTCCTTTCGTTTTTGCGCCGGAGCGCATTGTCCCTACATCCTGAAATCGTCGCCGAGGTACCGGCGCCTGACCTCCTCGTCGTTCACGAGCGCCGCGCTCGTGCCCTCCTTCAGAAGCCGTCCCTCGTAGACCATGTACGCGCGGTCGACGACCGAGAGGGTCTCCCTCACGTTGTGGTCCGTGATTATTATGCCGAGGCCCTTCTTCGCGAGGCGGCGGACGATCTCCTGTATCTCGTTGACCGAGAGCGGGTCGACCCCCGCGAACGGCTCGTCGAGCATCAGTATCGCCGGATTCCTCACGAGCGCGCGGGCGATCTCGAGCTTCCTGCGCTCGCCGCCCGAAAGCGTGTACGCCGGCTGCTTCGCGACCTTCATGAGGTCGAACGGCTCGAGAAGCTCCCTCGCGCGCGCCTTGCGCTCCCTGCGGCCCATCGGCAGCGTCTCGAGTATCGCCATCACGTTGTTCCACACCGAAAGCTTCCTGAAGACGCTCGCCTCCTGCGCGAGGTATCCGATGCCGCGCCGCGCGCGGAGGTAGACGGGGAGGTCCGTCACGTCCTCGCCGCGGAACGTCACCGTCCCGCCATCCGGCTTCACTAGTCCGACCACCATGTAGAACGTCGTCGTCTTGCCGGCGCCGTTCGGACCGAGCAGCCCCACGATCTCGCCGCACGAGCACGAGAGGCCCATTCCGTTCACGACGCGCCTGTCGCCGTACTCCTTCACGAGCCCCGCGGCGACGAGATCCGGACCCTCGAAGTCGCGATGCTCCGCCGTGGCGGCCTTCTCGGCCGCCATCGCGTCCATCGCCCGCGCGACTATGTCCTCGTTCTCTTCCATCACTTGCCAAGCACCTGCCTGAGACCGTCCTTGGAGCCGACCCCGCCGGCGTCGACCTCGACGACCGACTTCTCGACCTCGACCTGCTCGGAGTCTATCCAGAAAGTTATCTTCGAACCCGCGACCGAGCTCCTGCGCCTGCCGTTGTCCTCCAGCCTCGCGACGACGCCCTTCTTCTCGTCGCCGTAGAGGACGACCTTCGAGAGCGCCTTGTTGTATGTCGCCTTGTCGCAGCTCCCGTTCCTGAGTCCGTTGGTGACGACGACGTTGCCGATCGCGACGACCCTCTTCAGCTCGTTGGTGCCCTGCAGGAACAGAGTCACCTCGTCCGCGTGCATCTTGAACTCGACGTCGTCGACGGCGACGTGTCCCTCGAACATGACGACGCCGTCCTTGCGAAGATAGCTCGAGCGGTCGCTCGTGACGCGAACCGTGCGGGGCGCCGCGCCATCCGCCGGCGCCTCCTTGACGACGTCGACGACGGCGGGCCCAGGCGTCTCGGCGACCGGCGCGGACGCCAGCGCCTCGGCCAGCAGTATGGTTGCAAGAAGACTCACAGCTTCACTCCTTCGAACTTGATCTCGGACGACACTATCTCGACACACGAGCATATTTTAGCGAATTCTTCGGAAAAAGAGAAGTAGATTCCGCACCCGGAAAGCGTCGTCGCACCGTACCTGGCCTTCGCACGCCCCTCGAGCCATCCCGTCCTGGTGTTGCGGTCCACTATCGCTCCAGCCGCCTCGCATTCCATCTTCACGGACCCGTCGGGAGCGTATTCCCGCACCATGACACCGCCGCACCAGACGATTCCCTCGTCCTCGAAGAACTGCGCCTTCCCGGCCGTCGCGGATATCTTCGCCGTGCCGTCGGGATACGTTTCGACGGGGACCACTATCCCCTCGGCGGGGCTCTCGAGACGCGCGACGCAGTTCGTGTACGCCACCCTCAGCCGCGCCTCGTCGCGCGCCCACGCATCCCTTCGCGCGGCAGGGACGGCCTCGTCAAACGTCTCCGCGCGCTCCGTCTCGGCCGCCGGCGCGTCGTTCTCCGAAGCGAAGCGATCCCCGTGCGCGAACGCGCCGGGGACAACCGCCGCCGACAGGACGGCCGCCGCTATGCGTGGACACTTCAACCCTTGACGATCTCGTTTATCTTCTTGAGCGTCTTCCAGAGCTCCTCGACCTCGGAGAACCTGATGCAGTTTGGTCCGTCGGACTTCGCCTCCTTCGGATTCAGATGCGTCTCCATGAAGACTCCGTCAACCCCCGTCGCGACCGCCGCGCGCGCTATCGCAGGCGCGAACCTGCCGTCGCCGCCCGATCCGGTGCCGAGTCCGCCCGGACGCTGGACGGAATGCGTGGCGTCCATGACGACGGGATAGCCGAGCTCGCGCATGACGAGGAGCGAGCGCATGTCGGCGACGAGGTTGTGGTAGCCGAAGGACGCGCCGCGCTCGCAGAGGACGATACGCCTGTTGCCCGTAGTCTCGATCTTGCGAATCACCTGAGCCATGTCCTCCGGCGCCATGAACTGCCCCTTCTTCACGTTCACGACGGCGCCGGTCTCCCCGGCCGCGACGACGAGGTCGGTCTGGCGCGCGAGGAAGGCGGGAATCTGGAGCACGTCGCATACAGCGGCGACGCGCGAGCACTGCCACGGCTCGTGGACGTCGGTGAGTACGGGAACGCCGACCTTGGCGCGTATCTCGGCGAGGATGTCGAGACCCTCGTCGATGCCGGGCCCGCGGAACGAATCGACGCTCGTCCTGTTGGCCTTGTCGAAGCTCGCCTTGAAGATGTACTGGACCCTGAGCCTGCGCGCAAGCGCGTTCAGACGCATCGCGAGGTCGAGCGCCATCCTGCGGGACTCAATGACGCACGGCCCTGCGATGAAGACGAGACCGCGTCCGCCGAACATGACTCCCTTGTCGACTGCAACTTTGTTCATGGGGAGTATTATATCAAATCCAAGCGCATTCGTGGGAGCCGGCGGATCTCGCCGGTGCGAAACAAAAGGCCGAAAATTATGGTATAATGGGCGGCATGAAAAAGATACTTATTCTCGCATGCGCCATCGCCCTTCAGGCCGGGGCGGTTGAATGGAGGGGTCTGGACGACGCAAAATGGTATTCCGGACCGAAGATCTCGTCGAAGGACCTTGCCGGCAAGGTGGTCATGGTGGACGAGTGGGGCGTTCACTGCCCGCCGTGCCGCGCGCTGCTGCCAAAGATGGAGGCGCTCTGGAAGAAGTTCAAGTCCAAGCCGTTCGTGCTCATCGGCTCGCACAGGCAGGGACGCCAGGCCGAGGAGGTAAAGGCGCTCGTCGACGCCAACAAGCTGACGTATCCGATATACGACTTCGCCGGGATGGCCGAAGGCGAACCTTCGGGCGGCGGAGGGCTTCCTTTCATGTACGTCGTAGACGCACGCGGAAACGTAGTGTATTCGGGACGCAGCGAGCCCGACGCAGTCGCCGCGGTCGAGAAGGCCATAAAGGCGCTGGGGCTCCCGCCGTCCATCACTCCCGGCTGGAGGTTCGAGAAAACCAGCGCCTTCAGGCAGATGGAGAACCAGCTGGTTCTCGGCAAGCCCGCGGCTCCCTGCGTGAGGAAGCTCAAGGCGGCCATCAAGCAGGCGGAGAAGAATTCCGCCGGCGAAAAGCAGAAGGCCGCCGCGGAGGAGGCGAAGCAGATACTTTCCGCGCTGGCGGCGGGCAGGACGGAAGTCATGGCCGAGATCGAGGCGAAGAAGTCAACCGATCCGAAGGCGGCCGCCGCGCTCGAAAAGCTCTACAAGAAAACCTTCCCGGCGTCGCTCGAGCTCTAGTCCGCGATTGCGGACATTCACTGCGCGACGGAGGCGATCTCGCCCCTGGCGAGGCGCGTCTTCAGGAGTGTTCCCGAGGCCACCTTCGCGGCGTCGACGACAACGGCGCCCGACGCGTCGAAGGTCATCGAGTATCCTCGGTCCAGGACCGCGAACGGGGAAAGCGCGCCGAGCTTCGCGGAAAGCTCCTTGAGCGACGACTCGGCCGCCGCCATTCCTCTTTCGCAGGACACGGGCAGTCTCGTCGCGAGCTCCCCGAGCGCGGACTCCGCGGCGACAAGGCCCCTTTCGCACAGAACGGGAAGCTTCTCCGCGAGCCTGTCGAGCACGGACTCCTCGCGGACGAGGCGGATGCCGAAGGAATGGGAAAGCGTCTCAGCCGCGGCATCGACTCTCTGCGCGCAGGTCTCGTACCTTCCGCGCGCCGCGGACGCCATCGACGATGCCGCGGCATCGAGCTTTCGGACGAGCTCCTCCTTCACGGGAACGACGATTTCGGCCGCAATGGACGGAGTTCCCGCGCGCACGTCGGCCGCGAAGTCGCAGAGAGTGAAGTCCGTCTCGTGGCCTACCGCCGAAACGACCGGAATCTTCGACGCGGCCACCGCGCGGACGAGAGTCTCGTCGTTGAAGCAGTAGAGGTCTTCGAAGCTGCCGCCGCCCCGGGCGACGATCAGGACGTCCGCCGACCAGTCGGCGCAGCCGTTGAAGTACTCGATTCCCCTCACGATCGCAGGCGGCGCGTCCGCACCCTGGACCGCCGCAGGGAAGAGTCTTATCTCTATGGCCGGAAACCTGCGGGTCAGGACGCGGCACATGTCGTGGACGACCGCGCCGGAGGGGCTTGTGACGAGCCCGATCCGCCGCGGAAGGAACGGCAGCCGTCTCCTGCGCGAAGGGTCGAAGAGTCCCTCGTCCTCGAGTTTCTTCTTGAGGTCGAGATACCTCTGCATCAGGTCGCCCGCTCCGGTGAGTCGCGCGGCGAGGACGTTGAGCTGGAGGCTGCCGCGCTGCGGGTAGACGGTCGCCGTCGCGTAGACGAGCACCTTTGCGCCGTCCTTCAGGGCTTCCCTCGCCCTGCACCTGTCGAGACTCCACTTGAACATCACGGCGGAAATCTGGGCGTCGGCGTCCTTTAGGGTGAAGTAGGCGTGTCCGCTCGGATACTGGCGCCAGCCGCTTATCTCCGCCTCTACGTAGATCTTGGTGAATCCGCCCTCGACACGCGCCTTCAGGGCGGCGTCAAGCGACGAGACGGTGAACGGCCTCGACGCGGACGCTCCTTCGATGTCGGCCCCCTCGCTCATTTTGTCCTGGAGAGCCGCCGGCGTGCGCCGTCGAGGGAGTGTATCCCGACCGAGAAGATGAATCCCAGCGCCATGAAGGTCGCGACCATGTTCGTTCCGCCGTAGCTGAAGAACGGGAGCGCCATCCCCTTTGTGGGAAACGCCTCGCACACGACGCCGATGTTGAACATCGCCTGGAAGAATATGACGACGGACATTCCGAGCGCAAGGAGCCGTCCGAACCTGTCGGAGGACTTCCGCGCGATGTAGACGCACGTGAAGAAGAACATGACGAAGAGCAGGATCACGACGACCGAAAAGACGAGCCCCATCTCCTCGGCGCCCACCGCGAGTATGAAGTCCGTCCACGCCTCGGGAAGGTAGTATTGCTTCTGCATGGATCCGTTGAGTCCCCTCCCGAACCAGCCGCCGCGGCTTATCGCGACGATCGACATGTCGCTCTGGTACGCGGCCGGATCGGCGGCGCCGGCGGCCGAAGCGCCGGCGAACGAGAAAAGCCTCGCCATGCGGTTCGGATTCTTCCACACCTCCCATGCGAAGAGCGCAATGCCCGGAATCACGGGAAGGAGGAGATGCATGAACCTTGCGCCGGCGACGAACATCGTCATGAAGCCGACGGACGCTATGACCATGACGGACCCGAAGTCAGGCTCGAGCAGGACGGGGATCGCGAAGAGTCCGATGATGCCGGCCGGACACAGCGCGCCTTTCCTTAAAAGCTCCACGCGCCATCCGGCGCGGTCCATCCACACCGCCACGGCGAGGACCGTCACCAGTTTCGCGAACTCGCCCGGCTGGAAGTTTATGCCCCCGGGAAGCGGTATCCATCGATGGGATCCCTTGACCGCGGGAAAGAGGAACACGACCCACAGGGCCGCTATTACGACCGCGGAGAATGCGACGGTGAGGACCCACTGGTCTCGCCAGCGCCTGTAGTCTATGGCGGCGACGACCGCCGCGGCGACAAGACCCGCTCCGATGTAGACGGCCTGCCTGGCGACGAAGTGCCACGGCTGGCCGCTTATGCGGACGCTCCTGACTTCGCTGGCGCTGAATAAAACAACCAGGCCCAGCGCCACGAGTGCCGCGACGACCAGGCCCAGGACGTAGAGTGCGGACTTGCGCACCAGCAGGCTTACCGCACCGTGCCGGCGGGAAGCTTCAGCTTCTGGCCAGGAACGAGAACGGCTCCGTCGTCAAGATTGTTGATCTGGCGGATCTCCGCGGGAGAGACGTCGAAGTTGATCGAAATGGACGTGATGTCCTCGCCGTCCTTGACCTCGTAGAAGTCAAACTCCGCCGTAGGCGCCGCCTCGGGAACGGGAGCCGCCTCGGGAGCGGGAGCCGCTTCCGGAACGGCGGCCGCATCGGAATCGGGCTCCGCGACTGCGGCGGCATTGTCAGCAGGAGCCGGTTCGACGGAGGGCTCGACCGCGGGCGGAGGAACCGTCTTGGCTTCGGGCTTGGCGACCGCTGCGCCGGCCGGCACCTTGATCTTCCTGCCGGCAGCTATCGTATCGGTGGTCATTCCGTTGAGCTCCTTGATCTGACGGACGGTGCACCCGTTCTTGAGGGCGATCTTGCCGAGATAGTCGCCCTTCTGGACCACATAGTCCCTGGTCGCGCCGGTGTACGGAACGGACGGCTTTGCCGCGGGAGGCGGCGCAAAGGCTCCGGCGGGAACGCTCTGCGAGCCGACGTCGATCCTGCCGGGAAGCTGGATCTTCTGCCCGAGGCGGATCTTGTTGACGTCCTTGAGGTTGGGATTCGCCGCCTTGATGGCGTCGACCTTGATGTTGTAGCGCTTGGAAATCTTGGAGATGGAGTCGCCGCTCTGGATGATGTAGGTCGTCGTTTCGGGAGCCGCCGCGACGGCAGTCTCGCCGGGCGTGACGGGCGAAGTCGCGCCGGAGCCGGACGACACGGGCCCGGCGAAGACGGGCTGAAGAGGTTTCTCCGACTTGGTGTCGACGACGTCGATCGTCGGCGCAGGCTCGACCTGGACGGGCGTCGTCTGAACGACATTGTCCACGGGCTCGACCGCTTTGGGCGTCTCCGCCGCCGACGGCGTGGAAGTGGCCTTCTTGCTATGCTTCTCGGCCCATTCCGGGTCGATGCAACCAACGAGCGCCGCAGTGGCGGTTACGCCTACGATGAAACCGAACTTGTTCATGTTTTGTTTTTTCCTTCTTTTTTTGCGAGGTCCGCGAAGACATCTCCGCGCTCCCCAAAGCTCTTGAACTGGTCGAAGCTTGCCGTCCCCGGAGAAAGGAGCACCGTCTCCCCGCTTTCGGATTCGCTCGCGGCCCTCTCGACCGCCCGCTCCATGGTGCCGCAGATTTCGCAATCCACCGCTCCGGACCATGCGGAGGCGAAGGCCTCGCCAGATTGTCCTATAAGATACACTTTTTTGACCCGTCTCGTCAAGGGGGCAATTGCATATTTCGGGTCGTCTCCCTTCGGGAGCCCCCCTGCTATGAGGCGTATTCTCCCGCCGGCCATCTCGACTCCGGCGACGAGCGCCGCAATCGACGTCGCCTTCGAGTCGTCGATGTACCTCACGCCGCCGAACACGCCCACCAGGCTCATCCTGTGCGGAAGCGGGACGAACGACGAGAAGGCCGCGCGCACATGCGCGTCGTCGAGTCCCGCGACGCGCATCAGCGCGACGGCCACGAGCCCGTTGCGCCGCAGCACCCCGTTGTCGAAGTACGAGCCGGCGATCAGCTTCGCGTCGGAATCGTCGGGCGCCCAGTCCTCTCCCAGGCGCACCCTCGCCATCGAAAGGAGCCTGCGCTTGAGTCCGTGGTAGACCTCGACCGATCCGTGACGGTCGATATGGTCCTCCTGCAGGTTCAGCACCGCCGCCGCCTCGAACGCGTCCGGCGGGAGGTTGGTGGTCTCGAGCTGGAATGAACTGACCTCGACCACCGCCCAGTCGCAGTCTCCGACCTCGGATACCGGAAGTCCGTAGTTGCCGCACGGGACCGCGCGGAGTCCCGCGCCGTTCAACGCGTCCGCGACGACCTTGACGACGCTCGACTTGCCCTTGGAACCCGTGACCGCGAGAAGCCTGACGCCGCGTTCGCGAAGCCTTCGGACTCCGTACTCGAGTTCGCTCATCACGTGCAGGCCCGGGCTCGCCACGACGAGGTCGTATCCGTCCGCGACGTCGACCTCCCGGCCGTCCGCCTCGAGCGCCGCCTTCGCGGACCTTCCGCTCAGTCCCTTTCCGAGCACGAGCGCCTTCATCTGCCGACCCCCTTCAGGTTGATCGTTCCGAACCTGCTCTCGTCGCGGTACGGCAGCGTCGGATTCCCCGTCCAGTAGAGCGCGCGGTCCGCGCGCCCTCCGTCGTCGTCGTCCACGAAGCAGATGTTGAATCCGAACGCGACGTTCTCCTCCGGTCGCGGCGGACGCGGAATGCCGATGCTCTTCCACGGAAAGAAGAACGAATATCTGGTCGCGTTCCCTTCGCCAGGGGAGACGCTGCCGAACCACTCCTTTCCGAAGCCCCGGGGCTTCGCGGAGAAATCGCTCGTCGCCGCGCCGTTCGCCGCGAGAGCGTAGCCGCCGCCGTAGACGAATCCGTCGCCGTCGCGCGAATCCAGGGACCTGTCCATGTCGCCGTCGAAGATGCATATGACGGAATCGTCGTTCCACACGGGCGCCGCGACGTCGCCCCTGGCGGAGTCGTCGACGACGCACCTGTCGTCGGTCACTCTGACTTCCACGGCGACGCCGTCCTCCAGACGGGCGAGATAGAACTCGTAGGAGCAGTTCTCCCGATCGTCCGTCCTTCCGAACTCCGCGTCCCACACCCCGTTCGAAGGCACCACCACGACGACGTCGGTCGCGCTGACAGGCCTCTTCCCGCCGCCGCTCCGCATCATCGCGCATCCGCAGAGGAGGGTTGCCAGCGCGCAGCAGACGAAAATCCGTCTCATCCCCTCAGAACCTCCCCGATCCGCTCCATGTCGCGCGCGGTCATCCCGGTTCCCGACGGCAGGCACAGCCCCCGCGCGAACAGGTCCTCCGCCACTTCGCCCCCGTGCGTCTCCGCCCCGCGGAACACGGGCTGCAGATGCATGGGCTTCCACACCGGGCGCGCCTCCACGTCCGCCGCGGCAAAACGCGAAAGCGCCGCGTCGCGTCCGCGCCTCGACCTGAACAGCGCGACCGACAGCCAGTGGTTCTCGCCGGGAACCGGCGGAAGCATTTCGACGCCGGACTCCGCGCCGAAGAATCCGCCGTAGAACTCCGAAATCTCCCTGCGCCGCGCGAGGATGGCGGGAAGCTTTCCGAGCTGCGCGAGCCCGAGCGCCGCGAGTATGTTGCTCATGCGGTAGTCGTAGCCGACCTCGCGGTGCTCGTACCACGGCCTGTTCTCGCGGCTCTGGCTCGAGAGCTTCCTTACATGGTCCGCGAGCCTCTTCGAGTCCGTGACGACCGCGCCGCCGCCGGAAGTCGTCACGATCTTGTTTCCGTTGAACGAGTATATCGCCGCGAGTCCTGCGCTCCCTGCGGGACGTCCCGCGCGCGTCGCGCCGACGGCCTCGGCGCTGTCGGAGACGAAGACGGCACCGTGGCGCCTGCACACGGACGCAATGGCGCCGTAGTCGGCGCAGCGGCCGTACAGGTCCACGGACATGACGAGCGTCCTGCCCCTGCGCCGGGAAAGCGCCTCTTCGAGCCTCGCGGCGTCGACATTGCCGGTCGCGTCGGAATCGACGAAGACGAGCTTCGCCCCGCGGTGGCATGCGGGGCCGACGGTCGCGATGAACGTGAGAGTCGGCGCGACGACGGTCCACGAAGAGTCGACGCCGAGGTGCTCCATCACGAGATCGATCGCCGCCGTGCCGCTCGAGACCGCGACGGCGTACCTGCGTCCCGCGAGCTTCGCGAGAGCGCTCTCGAACCCGTCCACGAACGGTCCGCACGGCGCGACGAAGCCGGAGTCGAAGGCGGACTCGACCGCCCTGCGCTCCTCCTCGCCGGTCCACGGCGGAGAGAGAAATATCCTTCTGGCCTTCTTCACCTGAGCTCGTCCTTTCTGATCCATCCCGCGTGGCGCCCGTCGTCGACGCGGACCCACGAGCCGTGCGTCTCGGTGACGGCCAGCGACCCGGACTTCGGATCCGCAGTCGCGACCTCCTTCGAGCTTTCGCGCGGAGCGAAGCGGAGCTTCACGAGTCCGCCCGGCATCTTCCCCTCGGCCGCGTTTACGACGACGGTCCTCGGCGCGTCGTTTTCCTCGGGCACGTAGCTGAGCGGGACTCCGGGCGCGGTCGCGCGCCGGTAGTCCTTCGCCGTCACGTCGTAGTACGGAAACGAGAAGCCGTCCGTCTTCGGCGACCCGTCCGCGACGAAATAGCGCCTGAAGCGTATCTCTCCGTCTCCGAACGACACGGCGCCGGGCACGGCGCCGGGCGGGAGGAATCCCGAATACCTCATCGCATAGTCGATCACGACGACGTCGTTCGTCGCCACGCTCTCGGGCTCCGCGCGGCGGGTGATGCGGAAGGCGCTTCCGACCGCGCCCGAGTAGTCCGCGGGACGGTTCGCGTCGGAGAGCGGCTTCACCTCCATCCAGATGGGATCGGAGACGATGCGGAAGCTGCTGGAGAAGCTGGACACGAACCGGCCGCCGTTCATGACGATCCTGCCCTCCTTCATGCCCGACACCGTGAACGTCACCCTTCCGGAAAAAGGCGCATCGTAGCGGACCGGTATCGCGATGCGCCTGACGACGTTGTTCGTGTCCGCCGCATGCCCGTCCGTGAGCATCTCGCCGCTTCCGACCATCGAGTACCCGACCGTCTGCGACGGAAGGAACTTCAGGTCCGAGACGGTGCACGTCTTCGGCATCTCGAGCGAAAGGATGAACTTGAATTCGGCGCCCGCGGTGAGTCCCGTCCGGTCCGGCCTGACGCTCGCCGTCACCTTCGCCTCCCTCGCGGGCCGGCCGTTCACGACCATCGGAGCCCCGCCGCCGCCGAACGCGGGACCGTTCAGCATCATCTGCATCTGCGCGTCCATCTCCTTCCGCATGCGCTCGAGTTCGTCGAGCGGACTGAATCCGCCGCGCGGCGCGGCGAAGGCGGAAGTCGACGCAGCGAGGACTGCGAGGCACGCGAGGGCCCTGACGCCCCTGCGGACAAGAAACGTCAGCAACGCGGCGGCCAGAAGCGCGCCGAGGACCGTCGAGGTCCGTCCGAGCGCGCCGTGCCTGAGGACGGGGCGCATCACCTGTCGCCACATCGGGAGCTCCTGGTTCGGATTCCCGGTCCTGCGTGCGAGCGCCGCGACCATTCCGCGCTCTATCGCCGGAACCTGTCCGATGCGCCATTCGAGCCGCGAATACGTCTTCATGGCGCGCGCCCAGTTGCCGTCCATGACGTCGCAGGCCGCCTCGTTGAGCCTCGCCTCCGGGAAGTCGAACTCCGCGAACGCCGCCGCCGACGGATTCGCGCACGCCTTGCGCCACGCGAAGAGTCCGTCCTCTCCCAGCCCGTCCGCGGAGCCCCATCCGCTCGCCGCGAGGTCGACGATTATTCCATCTGGATTCGGCAGATCGACGCGTGCATCGTCTAGCTGCGCAAGAGCGATCTGCGATCCGCGCCTCACGCGCACCGGAATCGGAAGCGTCGAGATGGAGACCATCTTCCTCGCCTCGGCGTCCTCGTAGGAAAACTCCAGCGCGGGGAACTCGAGGACTCCGGCCTCGAGCGGACGGACCATGTATATGAGGCGACGCGCGTCGCGGTACGTGTCCGTCTTCGCGCCAGCGTCGTCCACGCGCCACTTCTTGCGGTCCAGGACGCGGGAGAGCGCCGGCGCATGGATCGTCGAGAAGTCCGCGCTGCCGTAGAAGCAGATGCGGAGCTCGACGGGATCGCCGATGCGGACGTTGTTGGCGTCGAGTTCGGACGTCACGGAAAGCCCCGCCCCCGACACGCCGTCGAGCGTTATCGCCGCAAGAAGAACATTGAAGATCGACGCAACAACCATCCGCCCCAGCTCCCCGTCACATCGGCTTCACGTCGAAGTTTATGGTGACCGTCATGTTGATCGACTCGAGGAACGAGAGGGAGAGCCCGGCCACCCGCCCGACCCTGGACGCCGCCTCGAGGACCGTGTCGTCCGACCTCCTGTCCCCGGAGCGCGCAACGAACCTGTATCCCGTCACGTTGCCGGCCCTGTCGAAGGTCACCTGAAGCGACATGCGCTTCAGTTCCGGCGTCCATGCAGGCCTGTTCCACTTCGAGTAGAATGCGTCGTGGATGAGGCTTATGCAGCGCTGGGACTCGCTCGCATCGAGTCCGGCGTTGTGATTCGAAGGCTTGTATCCGGCGTTCAGGAGTTCGCGCCAGTTCGGCGGACGCTTCTCGGTCCTGCCGTCGTGACGGGGGCCGGGCGGCGGATCCTTGACCTTGGTCATGGATTCGCGCATCTTCTTGAGACGCTCCTCCCGCTCCTTCCTGATCTGCTCGGGCGTCTTCTTGGGAGGATCGGGCCTCCTGGGGGGCTCCACCTTCTTCGGCTCCTCCGGCGGCTTCGGAGGTTCTGGCTTCTCGACCTCCTCGGGGACCTGCACGACGGACTCCTCGGGCACCGGCGGAGGCGGAGGCGGCGGATCGGGCTCCACGACGGGTTCGGGTTCCGGCTCGGGCTCGGGAGTCGGCTCCGCTTCTGGCGGGGGCTCGTCCTCGACGCCGTCAAGATTCTCGTGCAGGACGAAAGAGAGCTCTATCGGAATGACGGTCTCCTTCGGTCCGTCGGGACCGAGCACGCCCATGTACCAGAGGAACGCGAAGAGGAGTCCGTGCAGCACCACGGCGATCGCGATGTTCTTCGCGGAGAACACCTTCGGCATTTCCTCGCGGTCCAGGTACATCCGGCTACTTCTCCTCGGTGACAAGCGCCATCTTCGCGATGCGGCACTTGTAGACTATCTTGACGACGTCCATCACGCTGCCGTAGCCGAGCCGCTCGTCGGCCCTGATCAGGACCGGCACCTCGTTGTCGGCGCGCGCCATTTCGGCGAGCTGCCGCTCGAGCTCCGCGAGAGTCGTCTCCCTGTTGTTCAGGTAGACCCTGTTCTCGGCGTCTATCGTGACGGTGTTCGCCTTGTTGTCCTTCGTCGGCAGCTGGTCCGTCTTCGCCTGCGGCAGGAGTATCGACACTCCCTGCTCGAGCGCCGGGAGCGTCATTATGAACGTCACGAGCAGGAGGAACGTGAGGTCGATCAGCGACGTCATGTCGACTGACGCCTTAGGCTTCTCGGACCTTCTTGCGCGTCTGTTGCGGAGGCGAAGCGACATCTCAGCCCGCCCTCCCCTGGAATTCGCAGGCTATGCGTCCGTTGAGCTCGTCGGCGAAGCCCTCCATGTCGTTCGAGACGGCCCGTATCTGGGCGTTCATGTGGTTGAATGCGCAGACTCCCGGGATCGCGATGATGAGTCCGACCACCGTCGTCACGAGCGCAGCCGATATCGAAGGCGCGATCGTCGCGAGGTTCGCCGATCCGGCCGAACCCATCTCGGCGAACGCATCGAGGACGCCCCATACCGTGCCGAGGAGTCCCAGCATCGGCGCCAGCGCGACGACAGTCGCGACAACTCCCATGCCGTGCTCTATCCTGAGCTCCTCCTCGTCGAGGACGTGTTCGCAAGTTCCCCTCACGAGCTCTATCTCGCGCGCCGTCAGCGCTGCGGTTCCGCCCTCCGTCCCGGTGCCGCGCATCAGGAGAGTCCTGGTGTCGGGCGTCAGGAGCTTCATCAGCTTTTCGCATGTCGCCTTGTAGATGCCCTCGAGTCCAGACGTGGTCGAGGGACGTCTCTTCATGTAGTACTCCAGGACGTCTCCGCTCGAGGCGAAGTCGTGGAGGAAGCGCCTCGTCGTCCGCATGACGAACGAAAGCTCCTGCCACTTGCCTATGATCGCGGCGACCATGAGGATCGACGCGACGATCTGTATTATGACGATCCCCTGTCCGATCCCGTTGGACTTGAGGAATCCGTCGAGGAGCGAGTTCGCCAAAAGGAGGTTCATTTCTTCTTGCCTTTCATTTCGCCGTTCTTCACCGCGCTCGTCACCCGCCCTTCCGGAGGCAGGTCGGCGCGCGAGGCTCCGCACGCCGCGAGCACCTTGTCAGTTGTCTGGAAATGCGCCTTCGCGTGGTTCATGATCCACACGGGACCGTTCTTCTTCACCATCTCTTCCGCGGTCTCCCTCACCCGCGGATCGCTGGCCCCCAGCGGCATCGTCGCCGGCCGGCTTTCGTCGGACTCGTCCTTCAACCCGCACTCCGCGCCCATCTTCAGCATGTCCCTGAGGAACAGCTCGCGGGCTATCACGGAGGCCGCGGCGACCGCGATGTCGCTCTCGGCCCTGTGGCGCTGGACGACCTCGGCCTTCCTGCCCAGCGGCTTGAGGGCGCGCAGGATCGTGGACTCGGTCGCGGCGAACTGGTCGACGACGACCCGCCTGCATCCGCCCTGGCGCCCGAGGAGCTCCTCTATCGCCGTAGCGTGGGCCCACGCAAGAAGCCTGTTGACGTTCCTTATCTTCGCGTAGAGCCTGTTGTACGCGGCGTTGCCGAACTTCACCGTCGCGTAGCGGGTCGGACCGAGGAGCGCGCGCAGCTTCGCGCCGACCGTCAGCACGGACCTGTCGGACATCTGCTTGCAGTCCTTGACGCCCATCTCGATCATCTTCCCGGAAAGCTCGTCGTCCGTGTACGCGCAGCAGACGACGAGCGGACCGAAGTAGTCGCCCTTCCCCGACTCGTCGCTGCCTGCATGCGCGGAGAAGAGCTCGGGCGAAAGTTCCTTCTCGTATCCGAGCTGCGCCGCGCCGAGGACCTTGGGCTCGAGCTCGAAGAGGACGAAATCCTCCGCCCCTGAACCCTGCACGCAGAGCTTGCGCCTGCCGTGCTTCTCCTTTTCGTAGAGCGTCGCGTTGAACCTGCCGCCCTCTATGGACCAGAGGGCGTACGGAACCTCGCGCCGGCGGTAGTTGCCGGCGAGCATCAGTCCGAGCAGCAGTTCCTGCTGGTCGTTGTCGAGCTCGTACGTGAAGCTCGTCTTCTTCTTCGCTGGCGCCTCCGCTTCCATTCGCCTGTCCGGTCCGCTTATTTCGCGCCGAAGCGGAACTCGGTCGCGGTCTTGTAGACCTGTCCCGGGCGGACGATCGTCGTCGGCCACTCGGGATGGTTGGGGGAGTCCGGCGCGTGCTGCGTCTCGAGCGCTATGCCGCAGCGGAACGAGAGGTGCTCGCCGCCCTTGCCGCGCTGGTTCCAGTCGCACCAGTTCGCCGTGTAGACCTGGAGGCACGGTTCGGTCGTGTAGACCTTGACGAAGCGTCCGTTGAGCGGACAGGAAACCTCTGCCGCGAAGTTGAGCCTGGCCTTCGCCTTCTTCTTCGCCATCACGCCATCGTCGAGCACCCAGTTGTGGTCGTAGCCGCGCCCGAAGTCGAGCTGCTCGTTCTTCTCGTTGATGCGCTCGCCGATGCGCATGCCCTTGCGGAAGTCGAACGGCGTCCCCGCGACGGAGACGACCCTGCCTGTCGGAATCTGCCCGGCGTCGGTAGGCGTCATCCTGGAGGCCGCGATCTTCATGACGTGGTCCTCGATCGTTCCGCCGGCCTCGCCCTTGAAGTTGAAGTAGACGTGCTGCGTCATGTTGATGGGCGTCGGCTTGTCGGTCACGGCCTCGTAGTCGACGCGCCAGACGTTCTTCGCCGTGAGAGTGTAGGTCACCTTGGCGTCGACCCTGCCGGGGAATCCCTCGTCGCCGTCGGGCGACGTGTGCGTGAAGACGACGCCGACCTTGTCGCCGTACACGAACGGCTTCGCGTCCCAGACGTATGCGTTCCATCCGCGCGCGCCGCCGTGCAGGTTGCAGCCGATTCCGGCGGGAGCGTTGTTGAGCGCGGGGAGCTTGATCTTCCTGCCGTCGAGCTTGAACTCGCCCTTCGCGATGCGGTTTCCGTAGCGGCCGATGATGCAGCCCCAGTACGCGTCGCCGCTGTCCCATCCTGCCGGAGAGTCGAAGCCGACGACGACGTCCTTGAGCCTGCCCTTCCTGTCGGGAGTGAAGAGACGGACGACCTTGCCGCCGTAGTCGCTGACCTCGAGGATCGCGCCGCCCGCGCCCTTGAGGATGTACTTCTTCGCCTTCTCGCCGTACTTCGTCCTGCCGAAGTCGACGACCCTGAATGATGCCTTGCCCATCTCAAGCCCTCCTTTGTCTGTGTTTGATTGTCGGATTACCGATATTATATCATAATTGTCCCGCATATGCCTCCGCCACTTTTGGCAGGGTCTGGGCGGAAGGCGGAAGCAAGAGGCGGGACGGAGGATTGCGGGGTTCGCCTCGCTCAGGCAACCCGATTGCTTCGCGACAGGCGAATGGTGAGCCTTGAAGAGCGTCGTCAGCGCATAATCGCGCATGCGTTCCGCGAATACGGCACGATCCGACGGCTGTTCCATCCCGACATCGGCGGACAGATGACGATGCCGCTCTCATGACGGCGCGGAAAATCCGTGTCCGCGTTCCAACACCTTCGCCGACGGCGGCGAGGGGTGGGCCATCTTCGCCTACATAGAAACTGTCGTGCGACCCTCAATCGTGATGTCGTTCGAGTCGTACACGACCGCAAGTCCGCCAAGGCCGAGTG
>JAFONM010000034.1 GCA_017418445.1 Kiritimatiellia bacterium | reverse complement strand
GTCGGTATGGCTTCGGGCCGGACAAGTGCGAGCGCATTTTCAACGAGTGGCTGCCAGCCCCCTGGCTGGGCGTACTTGGAACGGCGAAGCAGGCGGCGGATGTCGCCGCGGAATTGATTGGCCTCCAGAACGGACCTTGCGACATCGCCTGCATCTACGACGCGCGGTGCAGCCACGGGCAATATTCGCCGCTCTTCAATCCTCTCACGCAGAAACCGCACAAGGCTTACTACGCTTTTACTGCCTTCAACGAACTGAGGAAGATCGGTTCGGCCGTGCATTGCACATCGTCCGATTCCACTCTCTATGTCGCGGCCGCGGCTGGAAACGGACGATTCGCGCTAATGGTCGCGAATCCTTCTGATCACGATGTGGAAGTGGCGTTCAAGGGGCTTCCGGCGGTGTGCGCTTGCCGGATAACCGACGCGGAACGGACAGACGAAGCCGTCCCAGTCCCGAAGGTTTTGCCCGCGCATTCCTTCGCCGTCATCACAGAAGCCGTGTCTATGGCAGGGGGTTAAAGGGTCGGGCCCTTCTGGATATGTTTTTACTGCATATGCCTTCCCTGTGCCTGTCTGACGGCGCGCGGGGAGGCGTGGTATGCCGCACGGCGCAATGAGGAGGCGTCACTGCCGGCGGCCGCGGCGGTAGGCGGTCATTGAGACGCCGAAGCGCTTGCGGAAATTGACGCCGAGGCGGGACTCCGAGAGGACTCCGCTCCTTTCGGCGATTTCGCCTATCGACAGGTTCGTCTCCCTCAGCATCTTTGCGACGTGGTCAAGCTGATGCCGGCGTATCTCCTGTATCGCCGAGCGGTGGAGGACGTTCCTGAAGCGCGCCTCGAGAAGTCTCTGCGAGACGTGAAGGGCGTCCGCGACTTCGCGGACCGACGGATTGTCCATCGCCTTCGATGAGATGTACGAAATCGCGCGCGAGACGAGAGCGTCCCCTATGTGCGCCTTTCCGGTCGAGTCGCGCTCCACAACGCGGGTGGGTCCGTAGGAGACCAGGCACGGCCGGTCGCGCGCGCTGCCGCGCATCAGGCGATCGAGCTCTTCCGCGGCGCGGTAGGCCGCGGACTCCGCATCGAGCGCGATGGAGGACAGCGTCGGGAACGTCGCGTCGTCGAGCTCGGCGTCGTTGTCCACGCCGAGTATCGAGACGTCCTCCGGGACGTTTATCCTTGCGAGCGCGCATGCGTCGATCACCTCCAGCGCGCGCTGGTCGAAGGCGGCGAGGACGGCGACGGGCTTCGGAAGGGCGGAGAGCCACTCCGCCATCATGACGAGATCCGACTTGCCTGTCCGCGACTTCTTCTCGCGGAATACTTCGCATCTGAATCCGGACTCCGCAACCGTCTTTGCGAACGCCTGTCCGCGCCTTATTCCCCACGCGAGCCGTTCGCGCGGAGCGACGTACGCGAAGTTCGAGTATCCGCGTCCTGCGAAGAAGTTCGCGGCCATGCGCCCTATCGCGCGCGTGTCGGACCGCAGCATGGACTGTCCCTCGAGAACGGGCGGAAGCCGGTCGGCCGTTTCCTGGTCGACGAGAACCTTCGGTACGTCCAGCCTGGCGACGAGTCGTTCCAGTTCCGGAGTGAACGTGCGGCCTATCACTCCGTCGCACGCGCCGTCCCTGAGATACGACGCAGTGTGTTCTCCGGGGCGTCCTTCCACGAGATGGATGATCCACGGTCCGTTCACCGCGGCGTACCTCAACACACCCCTGCGCATGTCGCGCGAGAGCTTCGTCGCGGCCGGCAGCATCACCACGACGCGAGGCATCCTGTTCTGGCGATTCGTCTTCTTCACGGCGGCTATCTTACCAAAATCGAATCCTGTTGTGAAGAGGCTTGTGCGAAAAACGAATAAAAATCATGCGGACGGAAAGATTGCGCCCCGCGAGGCAGATAGGGTATAATCGACGCCATGAACGACGAAGTGCGGACAACTGCGGCCAGCGCCGGCAAATGGGTCTTGCTCGCCATCCTGTGGGTTGCGTTTTTCCTCCACCAGGGAACGCGCCAGGTGTACAACGCGCTTCTACCGCAGATACAGCTGGGGCTCGGGATATCGGATTCCGCGAGGATGGGACTCGTCGGCACGGTCTTCACCCTGGTCTACGGACTCTCCGTCCCGTTCGCGGGGATATTAGGCGACTTCCTGGGCCGCAAGACGCTGATCGCCGGCGGACTCCTCGTCTTCTCGTGCGGAATCTTCGTCTCCGGCTTCGCGACAGGCATAGGACTCCTCATCCTCGCCTACGGCATCCTGAACGGCGGCGGACAGGCTTTCTTCTATCCGTCCACCTGCTCCATCATCAGCGAGGCCCACGGAGAGAAGACGCGCGCGACGGCGCTCGCGATCCTGCAGACGGCGCTCTACGGCGGAATAATAATCTGCAGCTGGGCGTCCGGCAAGATGGCCGCGGCGCCTGAGGCCGGCGGATCCGGGTGGAAGCTTCCTTTCTGGATATTCGGCGGACTCGGCATCGCATGGGTCGTCGCGCTCCTGTTCCTCCTCCCCGGCGGCAGGGCGCGCAAGGTCGCCGCCGCCGGGAAGGCGCCGCGGCTCGCGGAGGCGCTGACGATATTCTTCCGCAGGCCCACGGCGCTCCTGATGGCCGTCGCGTTCGGATTCGTCATATACGTCGATTGCGGATTCAAGACGTGGATGCCGACGTTCCTGCAGGGGAAGGGGATG
Source organism: Kiritimatiellia bacterium (assembly GCA_017418445.1). Taxonomy (GTDB): domain Bacteria; phylum Verrucomicrobiota; class Kiritimatiellia; order RFP12; family UBA1067; genus UBA1067. The sequence continues at coordinate 12,128 of JAFONM010000034.1, read as the reverse complement.
GATCCCGCGCTGGCCGCCTTCAACGCGGTCGTGTGGCACTACGCGGGCGCGATCATCGGCGTCCTTGCGGCGAGCCGCATAACGGACCGCATCGCGCAGCGCCGCCCGGCGGTCCGCTTCGAGGCGGCGATCCTCGGACCTGTCGTCGCGGCTCCGTTCATCGTCCTCATGGCCTACTCGCCCTCGAACGCGGTGTGCTTCGGAGCGATGTTCGCATACGGAATCTTCAGGGGCGTCTGGGACTCCAACCAGTTCGCCGCGGTGTTCGAGGTGATTCCTTCGCGCTATCATGCGACGGCCACGGGACTTATGCTCGCGTTCGCCTTCGCGTTTGGCTCGACGGCTCCGACGGTCCTCGGCTTCATGCGCGACGGAGCGGGCATGACGGCCGGCATCGCGTCCCTTGCGGCGTTCTATCTTGCGGGCGGACTGACCGTCGCCGTCGCCCGCATCTTCTTCGCAGGAAAGGACATGGTCGAAAATGAAGGACGAAGGATTCAGGAAGCTCTCTGATATGTTCAGCCTCAAGGGACGCACGGCCCTCGTGACGGGGTCTGCGCGCGGAATCGGACGCGGGATTGCGCTCGCGCTCGCCGAGTTCGGATGCAGGGTCGCGGTTCACGGATCGAAGCCGAGCGGGCATCTCGACGAGGCGCTTGCGCTCGTCCGTGAAATGTCGCCGGAGAGTTTCTCCGTATCCGCGAATCTTGCCGACCGCAAGGCCGTCGCGGGGCTCGTCGACGAACTGCGCGCTCGCGACGCCATGCCGGATATCCTCGTCGCGAACGCATCGGTCCAGTATCGCGCGAAGTGGAACGAGATAACGCCCGTGCAGGCGGACGAGCAGATGCAGGTGAACTTCCATTCGACTCTTCAGCTCGTCCAGGGGTTCGCGCCGCGGATGCTGGAGGCGAAGTGGGGACGCATCGTCACCGTGGGGAGCGTCCAGGAGCGGCGCCCCCATCCGGACATGGCCGTCTACGCCGCGTCGAAGGGCGCGCAGGAGAATCTCGTCCGCAACCTCGCCAAGCAGTTCGGCCCGACGGGCGTCACGGTGAACAACCTATGCCCGGGAGTCTTCCTCACTGACCGCAACCGCGAGGCGCTCGCGGATCCAGTCTACGGAAAAGCCGTGACGGACGTGATACCGCTCCACCGCTACGCGATGCCGCACGACGCAGCCGGCGCCGCGCTGCTCCTTTGCTCGGACGCCGGGCGCTACATAACGGGCACGACGATCCTCGTCGACGGCGGACTTTCCCTGCCCAAGTGACGCGATTGACACGGCGGGGCGGCGGTGGTAGAATTTACCGCAGCTGAACCCTACTTGATGGACATCGTTGTCATATTCGCGGCCGCCATGGTGGTCGGCGCATCGCTCGGGACCTCCGGCGCCGTCCTGCAGAGCGTCCTCAGGAATCCGCTCGCCGAGCCCTACCTGCTCGGCATGGTCGGAGGAGGCGCTCTTTTCGCGTCGCTCGCCATGACCACCGGACTCTCCGAGGCGGGGAGCTGGGTGATGCCGGCCGCGAGTCTTCTCGGGTCCCTCTTTTCGCTCGCCCTTGTAGGTGCGGTCGCGTGGTGTTCGGCGCGCGCGAAGAAGAGCGGCGGAGGCGATGCGTTCGCAAGATCCTCGCATTCGGCCGTGATACTGGCGGGATTCGTGGTCGGAGGCACGATGGGATCCCTCGAAATGCTGGTCATCTCGCTCGGCGACGAAAGTGCCTTCACCACCGTCTCGAAGTGGCTCTACGGATCGCTTGCACACGTGTCTCCCGCGGCGCTTGCCGGAACCGCCGCGGTTTTCGCCGTTTCGGCCGCAGGCCTGTGGTCGGTCAGGCGGGAGCTCAACGTGATGGAGCTCGGGCACGACGAGGCCGCGCTCCTGGGCGTCAACGTTCGCCTGGTGGCGGTGATCGCCATAGGATCCACGGCGCTGGCTACGAGCGCGGCCGTGGCGCTTGCAGGGGCGATAGGGTTTGTCGGACTCGTGGTTCCGCATCTCGTCCGCCGCCTTTTCGGTCCGAGAATGCAGGTCCTTCTCCCGATGTCCGCGCTGTTCGGCGGACTTTTCGTCGCGCTCGGCGAGTGGCTGGTGAGGCTCCTTCCCGGCGATGTCGGCGTAGGGGTGGCCTGCGCGATCACTGGCGGACCCGTCTTCCTCGTCCTTCTCGCGTCGCGCCATTCGGGAGCCGGTCGCGACATATAGGCCCGCAATGAACCCCTGGCGCATCCGCATCGTTAACAGCTACAGGAAACAGCATATTGGAGCAATGCCACGCAATGAATGCACTTGAAGCAAGTTCGGTTTCGCGAAGGTATGGAGAGCAGGAGGTCCTCAAGGGATTCTCCCTTTCCCTCGCCGAGGGCGAGTTCGTCGCGCTGATGGGTCCCAGCGGATCCGGAAAGTCGACTTTCCTTCACATAGCCTCGGGGCTCATCAAGGCGGATTCCGGGACGGTCCTCGTAGGCGGCGTCGATGTCACCGCGATGGGCGACACGGCGGCGACAAGGTTCCGCCGCCGCCACGTGGGCGTAGTCTTCCAGGCGTTCAACCTCCTCGAGACGGCGAACGTCGAAGCCAACATCGTCCTCCCCGCGAAGCTCGACCACGCCAAGGTGGACGAGTCGCGTCTGGACGAGCTCGTCGACAAGCTGGGACTCTCCGGCAGGGAGAATCGCTTCCCGTCCGAGCTTTCCGGCGGCGAGCGTCAGCGCGTCGCGATGGCGAGGGCGCTCTTCGCGAAGCCCGAGGTGGTCCTCGCGGACGAGCCGACAGGCAACCTCGACACGAAGGCCTCCAACGCCATATGCAGGCTCCTCGGAGAAATCAACAGGACGGAGAAGAGCGCGATACTGGTCGTCACGCACGATCCGGTGGTCGCCGCGTCCGCGACCCGCGTCGCGTTCCTGAAGGACGGACGGATCGCCGCGTCGCATCCGACCGGCAACGATCCCGAACTCGTTTCCAGGCTCTATCTGGAGACATGCGCATGATCTTCTCCCTGATGCTCAAGGGACTCGCCAAGGGCAGGGCGCGCTTCGCGTGCGCGGTCCTCGGCGTCGCGATTTCGGCAGGCACGATCGTCTTTTCGTCTTCGCTCGCAGCGACGAATCGCGCGCAGGGGCCGATGCTCGCGGAGCGCGCGAGCGCGCCGTGGGCCGCATGGAAGGTCGACGGCATCGCGACGGGCTTCGGACGCGGCGCTCCGCGGCAGAAGGCCGATGCCGCGCCGAATGGCAAGGGACGCGGCATGCGCGGGCCCCGCCCCGACCTCAGGCTCAAGGCGGTCGATCTCGAAGTCGACTACCGCGAGGGAGGACGGGTCCTCCAGGGTCCGCCGATGCGGGTCCTTCTCGCGAGCGATCCGGCCGGGATCCCGTATGCGGGAGTCAGGCTGGCGGAAGGGCGATGGGTGGACGAGAACTCGTCCGAGCCCGAGATCGTGTGCGTACGCAATGCGATGCGCAGATTCGGTCGCGGCAAGGAGCCCGAACTCAATTCGCAGGTCGTCTTCACCTTCCGCGAGCGGGGACAGGGCCAGATGGGGCCGAATCGCCCCGATGCGCCGCCGCCCGGCGGTCCCGCGTCCGCCAAAGGGCAGAAGAAGCTTGTCGCGCGCGTGGTCGGATACATGGACGGCGGAAAGCTTCCGTCGACGTTTCCGGCCGTCTTCGGAAACAAGGCCGCGATAGAGACGCTGCCGGAGTCCGCCTTCGGTTCCGTCTCGTTCTGGAAGAACAGGCCGGGAGAGGGCGAATGCCTCACTCCGTCCTCGCCGGAGGTCGTCGCCGGCTTTACCGGCGACGAACAGCGCAGAATGGACTATGCGACGCCTCTTCTGACCATTGCGTCCATACTCACGGCGGTCGCGCTCCTGGTCCTTTCGCTCCTCCTGTCCGTGGAATCGAACAGAAAGACGCTTTCCACGATGCGCACGGTCGGGCTCACCCGTGGTGGCGTAGTGTGGTTCGTGTTCCTCGAGTCGCTGTTCGCAGGCCTCGTCGGATGGATCGTCGGCACCGTCGGGGCGCTGCTGATACTCCAGGTCTACGTTGCCGCCGACACCGCGGCGTTTCCGGCGGGCGCCGCGTTCGACGCGGGACGCATCCTCGCGACGCTGTGCATTCTCCCGTTCGTTGTCGGCGCGGCGGTCCTGTTCGCCCTTGCCCCGGCGCTGAGGGTGCGCGGCATGGACGCTTCTGCGTCGAGGCCCAGGCGGCACTATCGTGGAATGGCCGTCACGTTCGCGCTCGGCTTCGCCGCCTTCGTCGCGGTCGAGGTGTGGGGCGCGTCGCTCATGCGCTCGTTCATCCCGTCCCCCGAGTGGCCCGACGCGATCGTCTCCATTCTTCCCCAGGGAGTGCGCTCTTCGAGCGCCGTCCTCGATCCGATGCGCAGGATCGAGGGCGTGAAGCGCATTTCGGAGCTTTATCCGCTGCAGGTTCCGCTGGCGGTCGAGGAAGGCGAGGAGAGGTCCGCGTCGCAGGAGAGGGGCGGGCGCAGGTTCGGAGCTCCGAACATCCTGTTCCTTGCGGCCGAGTGGCTCCCGGAGTTCAAGTACGTGGAAGGTTCGCACGAGGAGGCGGAGAGGCTCTGGCGCGAAGGGAAGGGCGTCGTGATCTCGGAGATCACTTCGCGCGCGAACAATCTCCACAGGGGTGACGAGCTCGCCGTGAAGCTGCGCGGAAGGCGCGGCGGACCCGAAGTCGTGAAGAAGATTCCGGTCGTCGGCGTCGCGGACCTCAACTGGCACATGGTCACGTCTCGCGGACTCGTCCGCGGACTCAACGGAATGCCGGTGATGACCGAGGGCCCTGCGTTCATCTCGTTCGACGCGATCGCGGACCTCGACCCGATGTCGATGATGGTCGGCCCGAGCATCGACTCCTCGAATCCGGAAGTGCCGGGAGAAGGCGAGAAGCCGATGACTCACCTGTGGGTCGAGTACGAGAAGGACTTCCTCGCGAAGCACGGAGTCTTCGAGGCGGGACGCCTCATAGAGAGAGGCATCGACGAGTCGCTCGGACATCCCGGCAACTCCACGGTGCAGCTCCACGCCCGCGACGAGATTGCGGACGGTACGCTCGCGCACGGCTCGGACATCATCGGGCAGGTGGCGCGGATTCCGTTCGTCTTCCTCGCGATACTCGCGCTCGGATTCGTCGCGATGCTCGTCGCCGAGGCGGAGGCCTCCCGTCCCGAGTTCGCGGTCCTCCGCGCGGTCGGCGCGACGCGACTGCAGCTCGCGGCGCGCCTCGCGTCGTCCGCCCTCAGGACCGCGCTCCTCGGAATCCTCACGGGTCTTCCCGTCGGAGCGCTTGCCGGATGGATCGCCTCGCTCAGGACGGGCGCGATGTTCCGCGGACTTCCTCCGTGGTTCGTCCTTCCGGCAGACGTCGTGGCCGAAGGCGCCGTCGGCGCGGTGGTCTTCGCGCTCGTCTTCGCCATTCCGACGGCGATCCTGCTCGTCGTCCGCTCCACCCGCCGCTAGCCGTTCACTTCGGCGGGGGAATTTGGTAGAATATGCGGCGTCGGTCGGACGACCGCACGCAACGCATCCGTCAACAGAAAGGAATTCGAGATGAACGATTACGCAGACATGGCCATGGATTGGTACCGCGGCACCGTGGAGCCCTGGCTCACGACGACCGGACTCGAGGTCGCATGGAAGCTCTTGACGGCGCTCCTCATTCTCCTGGCGGGCTGGTGCGCCATAAAGTTCATCGACAAGATGCTCAGGCGTGCGTTCGACAAGATGGGCAAGAAGCTGCTTCTCGCAAACTTCGTCGCCTCGGTGACGGCCAAGGCGTGCTGGGCCGTGCTTCTGGTGATGGTCCTTTCGCGCCTCGGAGTGGACGTGGCGCCGCTCGTCGCCGGACTCGGCGTCACCGGCTTCATCGTCGGCTTCGCCTGCCAGGAATCCCTGAGCAACCTCGCGGCTGGCGTCATGATCGCGATCAACGAACCGTTCAAGGTGGGCGACTTCGTCGACGCCTCGGGACACGCCGGCAAGATCGTGGAGGTCAGCATGATGGCGACGGTGATGACGACCGCGGACAACAAGAAGATCGTCCTCCCCAACAAGAGCGTGTGGGGCGGCCCCATCACCAACTTCTCGGCGATGGACACGCGTCGCGTCGACCTGCAGGTGGGCGTCGCGTACAAGGAGGACGCCGCGAGGGCCGTCGACGTCATCCTCGACGCAGTCAGGTCCGTCCCCGGAGTCCTTTCGGACGCAGGCCACGCGCCGGGCGTCTCGGTCGCCGCGCTCGGCGAGAGCCAGGTCACGATCAACGTCCGCCCGTGGTGCAGGAACTCCGACTACTGGGCCGTCTACTCGGCGACCCTGCAGGCCGTGAAGAGGGAGCTCGAAAAGGCGGGCATCGAGATTCCGTTCCCGCAGATGGTCGTCCACAATGCCTGACGGAATCCGTCCCTGCTGCCTGACGATCGCCGGATCCGACTCCGGCGGCAACGCGGGGGTCCAGGCGGACCTCCGCGCGTTTCACGCCTACGGGCTCCACGGCTGCACGGTCTTCGCGGCGCTTACCGCGCAGAATCCGAATGCCGTGACCGCCGTCCATCCCGTCCCGGCCGGTTTCGTCGCCGCGCAGCTCGACGCGGTGCTGGGCGTCTATTCCATTCGCGCGCTGAAGACCGGGATGCTGTCGGATCCCGCTGCCATAGAGACGATAGCCGACCGTCTCGCCGGACATCCCGAGATCGCGAAGGTGATCGATCCCGTGATGATCGCGACGAGCGGTGCGCGGCTCGTGTCCGGGGAAACCGTCGACGCGATAAGGAGGAGGCTCCTGCCTCTCGCCACCATCGTGACGCCGAACCTTCCGGAGGCGGGCGAACTCGCGGGAGAGCGCGAAGGCCGCGACGCGATCTCGAAGAGGGCGCGGGAACTCGCCAGGAGAATCTACGAAACGTACGGAACCGCGGTGCTCGTGAAGGGCGGACACGGCGACGCTTCGTCGGCGGTCGACGTCCTCTGCACCGGATCCGATTCGTTCGAGGAGTTTTCGCTTCCGTGGGTGGGCGAACCGATATCGACGCACGGAACGGGATGCTCGCTCGCGGCGGCGCTCGCCGCGGAGCTCGCGCTCGGGCGTTCTCTCCCGGATGCGGTGCGCGGCGCCAAGTCGTACGTGCACGACGCGATCGCAGGTTCGTACTTCGTCGGACCCGGCTGCGGAGTGCTCGGGTTCGCGACAAGGAGCCGGTGACGTCGTGAAGGAGGAAGCCGTGATTCCGATGACGATGGCGATCCGCGCGCTGAACGCCGCGAAGATCCGATACGTCGCGCGCACGTACAATTTCGTGGAGCATGGCGGAACCGCGCAGGCGGCGTCCGACCTCGGGCTCGACCATCACGCGGTGATCAAGACGATCATACTCGAGGACGAGACGCGCAAGCCGTTCGTCTGCCTCATGCACGGCGACCGCGAGATCTCGACGAAGCAGCTGGCGCGCATTCGCGGCGTAAAGACGGTGCGCACCTGCGAGCCGACCGTCGCGGACAGGCATTCGGGCTATCACGTAGGCGGGACTTCTCCTTTCGGAACAAGGAAGCGCATGACGGTGTACGCCGAGGAATCGATATTTTCGCTGCCGCGAATCTACATCAACGCTGGACACCGCGGAGTGATGGTCGAGATGAATCCGTCCGACCTTGAAATTGTGCTTCGCGGGCTCGTCGTGAGGGTAAATGCGGCGATATGATTTTTTTTGAAATTACCCCCTTGCAAATTTCCGAATAATCATGTATCATACGCTACGTAGAGTTGCCGGGACTGTTCCTTAGTCGGGAGCGCCGGCGATTCACAACAAAAAAAAGGATCAACGACATGGCTACCAAGAAGGTTGCTAAGAAGGCTCCGGCCAAGAAGGCCGTCAAGAAGGCTCCGGCCAAGAAGGCTGTGAAGAAGGTCGCGAAGAAGCCCGCCAAGAAGGCTCCGGCCAAGAAGGCCGTCAAGAAGGCCCCGGCGAAGAAGGCTGCCAAGAAGAAATAACGACGACGCGGTATCATGACCGCCAGAGCGCTCCGGTTCGATTTGCCGGGCGCTCTTTTTTTCTCTCCGCATGAATGGCAATCGTATACCGGCAAAGACCGTCGTGACAGCGTCGATCGCGGCGCTTCTCGCCAACGCCGCGCTCGCGGCCGATGCGAAAAACATTTTCGAAAATCCCGGATTCGAAACGTGGGACGAATCGTCGGGACTTCCCTCTGCGACGAAATGGAGATGGAGGATGGCGGAACCGTTCGCCGTCATCGAGCGCTCCGCCGCGGAACGCCGCACGGGCGAGTCGTCGCTGCATCTCAAGGACGACGACACCGGACGCCGCAACCAGACGCTCGGGCACGTGATTCCGTCAGGCGAGACCGGGAAGATCGCCGGGCGGAGGCTCGAATTCTCCATTTGGGCGAAACAGGTTTCCGCATCATCCCACAGGGCGGTCGGCATTTCCATCTGGGGACGTCGCGAGGGAGGCGAGACGTTCGCCTCGTACGACAGCGTCGGGACTACGCTCGCGACAGACTGGCGGCGCCTCAGGACGGCGCTGCGCGTTCCGGAGGACGCGGATCTCGTCATCGCCTTCATTCACTGCGCGTCCGGTTTCGGCGCGACGGCAGAGGCTTTCTTCGACGATGCGTCGCTTGTCGTGCTGCCGGACGGCGGCGAGAAGGATGGACAGGCGGCGAACGACGATGCAAAGGACCGCACGGCGTCCGGTTTCCGCGAGACGTACGAGAGGCAGCCGGCGTTCGCGTCCGATCAGTGGAAGCGTCCGACGATAAGCTGCGGAACCTTCTACGAGGACGGTCGTCCCGTCTTCTTCCTGGGTCCGTGGATGTACAACCATCCGCATACCGACTGGCCGGAGGGGAATCCTGACAGGCAGAAGATCGGACATCGTGCGTATTCGGAGGCGCCCGCACGCGGGATCTTCGAGTTCATGGGCTTCAACGCGTCGCAGCTCTCCGCGGCATGGGCGCTTCCGGGGCTCGCGATGTACGGACTCGACCTGCCGGAGGACTGGGCCAGGGACGAGGAGCGCATAGGGAAGTTCCTCTTCGGGTTCAGGGGACAGCCGATGGTCGTCGACTTCGCGTTCGGTTTCGACGGAGCGCTGAAAAGCCAGAAGCCCGACGTCGCGCGCGAGATCGACCAGCAGAATCCGAAATGGCACAAGTTCATTCCGTTCTGCCCCGAGCATCCGGACGGCGACCGCTACTATCGCTGCTACCTGCGAGGCGGCGCCGCGTCCGCCCTGCGATCCGGCGCGAACGTCTTCATCTGGGAGCTCTTCAACGAGTCGTCGTACATGTGCCGCTGCAGGTACAATGCCAAAGCCTTCGCCGACGAGATGGAGAGGCGCTTCCGTGCGATCGGCGCGGCCAACAGGGCGTGGGGCACTTCGTTCGCGGACTTCGGCGAAGTCGCCGCGCAGACGGACTTCGGACAGTACAGGCGGCTCTGGCCCGACTACATGAAGTTCATGGCGCGGCGCTATGCCGGGCTTCTGCGGGATTGTTCGGAAGAGGTGCGGTCCGTCGACGCGAGGGAAAACGTCTACTTCACCGAGCAGAGTTCCGCCGGCACGATCGCGAAGGAGCGCAATGCGGGCATGGACTACCGGCTCGTCGCGGATTCGCTCGACACGCTCGCCTACGAGGGCGGACTTCGCTTCGGATACGGCGATGGCGGCTCCGCAAAGGGCGAGATGGAGGATGTCGTCTTCGGCGAATCCGCAGGGCACTTCTTTGACATGGACTTCTACCAGGCTCTCGCCCGCGGATCGAAGCCGATGCTCAACCATGAGCTCTACTGCATGCGCACGGAAGGCGGACTGCGCGTCCCAAGCCGCAGGGAGGACATCGTGACGACGCACTGGGCGGAGCTCTTCCACGGATCGAGCGGAGCTTTCACGTACTGCTGGGACAAGCGCTCGTGGGAATGGAAGACGGTCGAGGACGCGCGCAAGGTCGTGGAGAAGCCGTCGTACAAGTCGGCGTCCCTCCTCAATCCGTGGAACTATCCGCCGGACCGGCTGGACGGATTCCGAATCTTCCGGGACGAACTCGAGCCTTTGCGCGACATGGTGCTTCCGTTTCCCAGGACTCGTCCGCCGAGCGTCGCGGTATTCTTCTCGTATCCGACCGTCCGCATGCTTCCGCTGGAGCGCATGGACTACCGCAGGAGACTCGTGCGCTGGTACGGCGCAGTCCTGGGGAACCACTATCCGGTGAGGATCGTGTTCGAGGAGGACCTCGTCGCCGGGCTTCCGGAACGGGTGAAGGCGCTCGTCGTCCCCTCCGCCCGCTACGCGACCCCCGAGAGCGTCGCGGCGGTTTCGCGTTTTGCCGCGCGGGGAGGGACGGTGATTGCCGACGGCGATGCCTTCCTGAAGGACGAGAGAGGGGATCCGTTGCCGAAGATCGACGGTTCGGTTCTGCGCCTCGACGCGGACGATCCGGCGTCGGTCGAGACGCTCGCGGTGGCGCTCGCGAAGAGCGGAGCGCGGCGGGATGCTGTCCTGACGCGCGTCTCGGACGGACTTCCGCCGTCCGTCAGCGACGTGCAGGTCATCGACCGCGGCGACTTCAAGCTCCTCTACTTCGTCGCGATGGGCGAGCGCGAGAAGATCGACGGGAAGCTTTGCTGGAACATCTCCGAGAAGGGGGATTTCCACCTGAGCGATCCGGTCTCGGGCCGGATTGTCAAGAACGGAGAGTCCGAGACGTGGAATGCGGAATCCCTCGCGAAGGGAATCCCCGTTGCCGTTCCGCCGCAGGAGCGCGTCCTTCTCCGCCTTTCCCGGGACGCGCCGTAGCCGCTGCCATGGTTGACTTGCGTGTTTCGGTATGGTATTCTTTACTGCCATGAAATCTAAAATCACGGGGTTTGGGCTTGCCGCGGCGATCGCCATGTCGGCGGCGGCGGATGAAAAGTGGTTCGGGGAATTCCAGGACGCGCCAATCACGGCGACGAAGCTGGAGCAAGGTTGGCCGCGCACGTTCATGGAACGGCAGCGGGACGGACTCGGGACGTACTACGCCGCGTCCGGCTATCCCTATGACACCTGCCTCTGGACGGGAAAGATGCCGCCCAATCCGATCGTCCGCTCCTGGGCCGCGGACTGGTGGCCCTACGAACAGGCCGGATACCTCGTGGACGGACTCGGACGTGTCGGCATTTACCTTGACGACGCGCGTCTCGGCGGGCTTCTCAGGGACAGCGTCGACTTCGCCGCCAAGACACGCACCAAGGAAGGCTGGTTCGGGCCCGACGACACCGATCCCTGGGCGAATTCCGTCTTCGCCCGCGCGATGATGGCCGCGTACGACGCGACCGGCGACAGGAAGATACTCGACGCGCTCGCCGCGAACTCGCTCGCCGTCACCAACGACTCCGGACGGGCGATGTGCACCGCCGAGGCGGACCTCTTCCTCTACCGCAGGACCGGCGACGCCAGGTGGATAGAGCAGATGAAGAAGCACATGAAGGGCTATCCCTGGCAGTGGCGTCAGCTTTCGCGCGCGCGCCAGATATGGGATCCGATTGACAGCCACGGCGTGACCGCGGCGGAGATCGGCAAGCTTCCATGCCTCTATTTCCTCGCCACAGGCGACAGACAGAACCTCAAGGACGCCGTCACGTTCTTCGAGCAGGTGATGTTCCACAACGAGCTCGCGGACGGCGTGCCTTCGTCCGAGGAGGGCTACGCCGGCAACGGCGACAAGACGCAGAGTCCGAAGGACAGGCCGCTCTGGGACCATGGCGGACTGATGATTCACGAAACCTGCGACATAGCCGACCACATGTGGACGTTCGGCTATCTCCTGATGGCCACGGGCGATCCCGTGTGGGGCGACCGCATCGAGCGAATGTTCCTCAATGCCGCCCCTGGCGCCATTTCGGAGGACTGGCGTTCGCTCCAGTACTTCTCCTCCCCGAACCAGGTGTTCGCGGGCAGGAAGACGGGACATCCCGGCTTCGGCGAAGTCGGACTCACCCGCCAGGCCTACCGTCCCGGCTGCGACACCGAGTGCTGCGCCGGCAACGCCCATCGCCTTGCGCCTGTCTACGCCGCCCGCATGTGGATGCTCGACAGC
>JAFONM010000033.1 GCA_017418445.1 Kiritimatiellia bacterium | reverse complement strand
TGTACGGCGCGGTCGCGGTGGGCTTCGCGGACACGCCGGACGGGCTGCCGGAGCGGACGCCGCTGCCGCGGACGGGGAACCGGGTGGAGTATATCTGAACGGTCCGGACGGAATTGCTCGAACAGAATGAAAAAGGCCGCGTCCCATGAAAAGGACGCGGCCGTCTTTTATATCGCGGCAGGGCTCACCGCCTCTGCTGCTTCTCCTGGTTTCTCTTATCGTTAATGATCTTCACATGCTCGTCCGTGATCAGCGTCACGCCGTTCTCCTTCGCCCAGGCCACGCAGCCGTTCAGCACGGTCTTCAGGAACGGGCGGGGCACCTTCACGAAGTTCGCGAGCGCCTCGTCGGTAAACTTTACCTCGTCGTCGACGCGGTCCGCCGCGAAGCGGATCGACGCAAGATCGACTTCCTTCGGCGCGGGAATGGGCTCGGCCACGGGCTTCGTGAGCTTCGGGAACCGCGTGTACCAGAAGTTCGTCGAGTCGCGGTAGCCGTAGTCCACGGGGATCGGCGGGAAGTCGGTCTTCTTCACGCCGTCCACGATCGCGTCGTAGTAGCGCGGCTTCATCAGGATCTTATCGATCCGGAGGATGAAGTGCGCGCCATACTTCGAGGTGAGGCCGTTAAAATCATTGTACGGGCCGTCGTAGCCGTCGTCGATGTCCTCGGGGCGGAAGCGGTCCGCGCCCTCGAGCTCGCGCCACCAGGTGCACTCGAAGACCTGGAAGGCGTCGGAGAGGACCGGCGGCCGCGCGGGGTCGTCCGGGTCCGCGAGACCGGGCTCGGTGCGCCATTTAAAGTCCGCCATCTTCTCGGCGGACGGGCCCGGATAGCCCAGCCGCACCGCCTCGCGGAAGGTCTCGCGCTCGTCGGTGATGAAGTTGATCGCGCAGTGCCCGGTCCGGATGATGTTCGGGCAGGTGTTCGACGTGTTCCGGCACTCCAGCAGCATCGCGTAGCAGTCCTTACCCGCAATATAGTACGGAAAGCAAAGCGAATAGGAGCCTGCGTTCAGGCTCCCATCCTCGTTCACTGTAGTGATGCTGACCGTCGGCATGGGGAAAAACGCGGACGTCTGATAGAAGTTATCGACGATCCGCAGATCTTTAAAAGAGCTCATGATGCACTCCTTCGCCGAGCGGGCGGAATGTTACTCCCCGTCCACCTCGTCGGCCATCTGGTCATACTCGATCTCGTCCATGACTTCCTCGAAGGCGTCCAGGACCTTATCGAACTCCTCGTCGCTCTCGATCTGGCCGAGGATCGGCTCGCCGTTCTCGTCCTCGTCGTAGCGGTAGTAGAGGAGGAGGGTCTCGTCGTCATTGTCAAAATCCGCCTCGGGCGTCAGGATGATGTAGTCCTGATCTCCGACGCTGATGATGTCGACGACCATGTATTCGCCGCTCTCGCCGTCCTCGAACTCGAGGTCGATGAACTTCCGTTCGCCGTCGGCGAAGTTAATGCCGATGCCTTCGTCGAAGCCTTCCGGGATCGTGTACTTTTCGTCGCTCATGTGCTTACCTCCTGGGCAATGTTATGGTGCCGCGGACTGCGGCCTCTGCCGGCGCGCGCCGGCGTGTGTTAAACATTAAATCTAAAGAGAATGACGTCCCCGTCCTTCACCACGTAGTCCTTTCCTTCCAGACCCACCAGGCCCTTCTCGCGCGCGGCGGACAGCGACCCTTCCGCGAGCAGGTCCTTCCAGTCCACGACCTCAGCGCGGATGAAGCCGCGCTCGAAGTCGGAGTGGATCTTTCCGGCGGCCTGCGGGGCCTTCGTTCCCTTCTTAATGGTCCAGGCGCGCGTCTCCTTCTCGCCGGCGGTGAGGTAGGAGATGAGGCCCAGCAGCTTATAGCTCGCGGCGATCAGCTTATCCAGGCCGGACTCGGACAGCCCCAGGTCCTCCAGGAACATCTGGCGCTCGTCCTCGTCGAGCTCGGCGATCTCCGC
>JAFONM010000005.1 GCA_017418445.1 Kiritimatiellia bacterium | reverse complement strand
CCCTTTGACGCTCCGGAGATGTCTCCGGGCGCCACATGCTGTATTAGCCTCAGTTTCCCGAGGTTTTCCACCACTCAAGGACAGGTTGCTCACGTGTTCCTCCCCAATCCGCCACTCTCACGCCCAATTATTGCTAACCGGACGATCCCGTTCGACTTGCATGCCTAATCCACGCTACCAGCGTTCGTTCTGAGCCAGAATCAAACTCTCAGAAAAAGAAAGTTTTATGATTTGGAGCCCCTCGCGGGACTCCGGCCCTCGCACAAACATTACTGTTCCATGTCTCTTCCGAAGGTTCGCATTGCGAACTATCGAAGATTCACGTCTCAAACATTCAAAACTCAAAGAACCACGTTTGCGCCTTTTAAGGGCGAACAGAGGTATATTTTATCATTTCTGCATTGCGCGCGCAAGGGGGTAAATTGAGAAATTTTCATCAAGGTATGCGGCCATGTCCGGCGGGACGGGAGCCTCCAGCGTCATCGGGACGTTCGTCACCGGATGACGGAACGCGAGTCTCCATGCATGGAGCATCTGCCTTGCGGGAACGGGATCGAGGCGGCTGTCGAGCGCGTGCCTGCCGTATGTCGCATCTCCTATTATCGGACACCCCAGCGAGGCCATGTGGACGCGTATCTGGTGGGTGCGGCCCGTTTCGATGCCGCACTCGACAAGCGTGGTGTGCGGAGTGCGGGAGGAAGAGTGCGCGGCGGGGAGTGCGGGGCTGTCGGCGCCGGAGGAGAGGACGCGCCAGTTGGTGATGGCGAGCTTGCCGTTGCGCTCCACGATCGCCATCCGCTTCCTGTCTACGGGATGGCGTCCGATCAGGTTCTCAATGCGGCCGGAATCGAGGCGAGGACGTCCGTGGCAGACGGCAAGATACGTCTTCTCGACGTTCCTGTGGGACGAGAACGCCTTGACGAGGGCGTCCATCGCCGGCTGGGACTTCGCGACAACGATGAGCCCCGACGTGTCGCGGTCGAGACGATGAACGATGCCGGGGCGCGCGACGCCGCCGATCCCGCCGAGGTTCGGACAGTGGTGCAGAAGCGCGTTGACGAGAGTCCCCGTCAGGTGCCCCGGCGCCGGATGGACGACGAGTCCGGCGGGCTTGTCGACGACGACGATGTCGCCGTCCTCGTAGACTATGTCGAGCGGGATGTCCTCGGGTTCGGGGATCGCAGGGACCGGAGGTGGTATCTCGACCTCGATCTCGTCGTCCTCGCCGACCTTCATACCGGCCTTCGTCGCCGCCGCGCCGTTTACCGTCACATATCCGGCCTTGACGAGCCCCTCGATGCGCGAACGGGAGAAATCGGGATGCCTCTCCAGCAGGACCTTGTCGAGCCGTTCCATCGTCACTTCTCGTCGGCGGATGCGTTGTCGACCCACTTGACGTATCGGACCTTGTCGTCCGCCACGTAGCACTCGGCCTCCGCGGCGCGCTTCATTCCGCCGGCCTCGGCCACAATCCTTATCTTGAACACAGTGTCGTCCTCGGCGGTGAAGGTGAGGTATTCCTTCGCCTCGCTTCCGATGTCGGACGAGCTGACCTTGAGTCCGCCGAGGTTCTCTATGCGCTGGAGCATGTCGTTCCAGTCGGTAAACGGCCACGACGATCTGGATTCGTCGACGTCGCGATCCTCCGGGACGGTTCCAAGGGCACTCAGGATGGCCTGGGCGATCTCCTTCGACTCGTCCACCACATCTTCGTCGTCGATCGTGCTCTTGTCGAAGATTCCAGGAATGGTTATGAGCGCGTCAAGGCTGTCGCAGTTGTTGACGTTTATCTTGGCGGACCCGTCGGTGCAGAAGAGGTCCATTATGCCCTTGACCGTTATCTGCTCCTTCTCGTCCGCCTCGGGATTGATTACCCCTCCCGTCAGGACCGCCGGGAAGTCGCGGAAGCCGCGCACATAGGAAAGCTCCTTCACGTCCGGAATCGGACCGTTCCTCGGACGGCGGCGTATCTCGTCCTTCATCTCCTCGTCGATGTCCTTGAAATCCTCCTCCAGCTCCTCGTACCATTCGCTCTCGGCGCCGCACTCCTCGCCGTCGATCGAAGTCACGGTGTCGTCCGAGTCGCGCCAGTCCTTCCACGACGCGATGAGGACGTTCCACAGGTTTATCCTGCCGTCCTTCTTGGTCGATATCTCCTCGGGGATGTTGTGGGACTTGAATATCATCCACCAGCGGTAGTTCGTGTTCTTGTCCGACGAGCCGTCTGCCGACTCGTAGAGCTCGTTGATGTTGATGATCCCCTTCGAACCCGAGTTCGAGGACGCTATCGTGACCGTCACGATCGAATTCTCGGGATCCTCCTCGTCGAGATACACCGGACCTATCGTGCACGCGGACGAGGACTTGAGATCCTGCTTCTCCTTGAACCAGGCGTCGTCCTCGAGCATCTTCGCATCGTCCTGGTCCTCGGACCAGTCCGCCACGTTCTTGTAGTCCAGAAGCACGATCTCCGCGAGGGTCTTTCCGGCGTCGATGAGATGAATCGTCCTGTTCCGGTTCTGGACGTACAGGTTGATGCCGGCCTGCTGCCTCGCCTCGTACGCGAAGGACAGCACCATTATGGAGAGGACGGCGATCACCCATATCGCCAGCACCAGTGCGCTGCCGCGTCTCTTCATCGCCCGCCTCCTCCGGCGCCGCCGCCGGGACCGCCAGGCGCGACGGCCGGGCCCGCTCCGGCGCCGCCCCGTCCGCCACCGGCGCCGCCTCCGGCGTCCGCTCCGCCGCCCCTTGTGCCGCCCTTCGAGGAGCCGCGCCTTGCTCCGCCCTTCGCATTCTCGCTCGGCAGCGCCTTGCCGTCCTGCGACTGCTCGAAGATCGGTATCTTGACGATGCGCATCACCGGCGCGAGTTCGGACCTGAATCTCTTCTCCTCGCGCGGATCTTCGAGCCAGAACGTAAGTTCGACCTTGTACGGAACGGAGTTCGACGAATCCCATTCGTCCTCCCACTCGATCTCGTCTCCCTTGCCGTCTTCGCCCGCAGAGTCGGCGTTCTTCATGACCCTGCAGTTGAAGCCGACTATGCCGTCCGCGACCAGGACGGGCTGGTACATCTCGTCGTTCGCGAACGTATAGTCCGTCTCGTCGACCTTCTTGTCGCGTTTCGGGCGGAGCGCGGGGTCCGGGCACATGCGGGCATAGAGACCGGTCACGGGAATCGTCTCCTTGTAATCGGAATTCCCCTCCTCCAGAACCATGAGCTGCACGCGGTGGACGGTGTCCGCGGCCGCGTTCTGGCCGCCGACTATGGACTGTCCCGTCTTCGCCCATTCTATGACGTCGGAATCGTCCGCTTCCCTGCCGTCTCCGTTGTCCGTCAGGTAGAATCCGTACGTGTAGTCCTGCTTTCCGTTGTGCGGATAGTACATGCTCCTGAGTCCGCTCACCACCTGCTCCAGAGCATAGTCGCATCGCTGCAGGTTGTCCATGTATTCGGTGGAGACCGTCCAGCTGCTGACTATCGCGTTGAAGGTCATGGTGGCGAGTGCCGTCACCACGCCCAGAATGAGCAGCGCGGCGAGGAGTTCGATCATGGTGAACGCGCGGCGCATCACTTGGGCTTCCTCCAGAACGTGACGTAGCTGTCGCGGTCCCCGTGTCCGCGGAACCTGTCGCCCCACCTTACGGTGACCCTCACGACGTACAGGTTCCCGAGGCGCGCTATGTCCTCGTCGCTGTCGTTGAGGTTCAGGCACTCCCGCTCCCAGGTGTAGCCGTGAAACTTCTCCTCCTGTGCATCCGAGAGACGTTCGTCCGAGATCATCTCCCAGAGTTCCGTGGCCTTCGTCTCCCGCACCTCGAGGTCGTTCTCGTCCTTGACCTCCTCGAGCGGATACGCCATGTCTCCGAGATCCATGACCTCCTGCGCGGTCTCGAAGCTGCTGGCCGCGAGCATAAGCCTCTGGGACTGGCTCATCGAAGCGACTATCACAGTCGTGCCGAGGCCGAGGATGATCGCCGCGATCATGACCTCGAGAAGCGTGAATCCGCCCCTCATCTTTCGCCCTCCTCGTCCTCGCCGGGCGCATAGACCTTCGCCGAGCCGAATCGGTCGACCCTGATCCTCCATCCCTCCCTGTAGTCGGCTCCGCGCGAATAGACGTAGATTCGGTGCGGATCGCACCTGCCGTTGACCTGCCACACGAGATGCCGCTCCTCCTCCTCCACGTCGACCGGCTTCTCCGAGTAGGCGCGCTCCTTCGCCTCCTCCTCCGCCTTCGCCTCCTCCTCGGACTTCTTCCTCTCGCGCTCCTTCCTGTAGATCCCCAGCAGGTAGTCGACGTTGGAGAACGTCGAAACCATGGACCTCCTGGCCTCGTCCACCTCGCCGGGTCCGGAAGCCTGCCGCTCCTCGCCGTCCATTTCCACCTTGATCGCCACGTCCTTGAAGGTCTCCGCCGCCGCCGGCTCGAAGAGAATCTCGTCGATGGATTCTCCGCCGCCCTCGTCGACGCCTCCCTCGGCGCCGTCCCTGTCGTCCCTGTTGGAAACCACGAACGCCTGGCGCGAGCCCTTCGACCCGTCCTCCTCGGGCGCACCATCCCCGATGGTCCGCCACTGGCCGT
The DNA here is from genome assembly GCA_017418445.1 of Kiritimatiellia bacterium. Lineage (GTDB taxonomy): Bacteria > Verrucomicrobiota > Kiritimatiellia > RFP12 > UBA1067 > UBA1067. The sequence goes on along the minus strand of JAFONM010000005.1, from coordinate 12,463 downwards.
CAAGGTTGCGCGCCCGCGTCACGGACGAGCCGGAAACGATCCTGGCGGAAGTTATCGTGGCGGAAGACTGGCAGGAATCGCCGGTCGTCTTCGTCGTAAAGGTGATTATGCACTGCTTCTGGGTGACGAGCGCCGTCGATCGCGCCAGGCGCACGGTCGCGAACACGTCGCGGACGGCGCCCCTCATCTTCGCGGCGTCGCTGCCGCCGAACACCGAAAGGACGGCAAGCGCCGCAAGGACGGCGATCATTCCGAGCATCACGAGAAGCTCGATGAGGGTGAATGCCTTGCGCATCTCGGCCGTCCCGCATCAACCTCGTCAGTCGTTTTTCTTCTTCTTGCCGATCGTGTCGCTTCTGATGTCGTCATCGGTGCCCATCTCGCCGTCGGGACCGGCGGATATGACGATCACCTTCTTGCCCTTGATCTCGAGCTTGTAGTCGTTGCCCCAGGGGTCGGTGCTGCTGCCCTCGAGGGCCGCAACGCCGTCGGCGTTCTCCTCGGTGAGATCGTCGATGGATTTCGGCATCTTCTTGTGCTCGAGGTTGTAGGTCACGCAGGCGTTCTTGATAGTGACGACGTTCGCCTCGCATGCCTGAATTCGCGCCTGGTCCGGCTTGTCGGCGAGACCGACGACGGCCATGGTCGCCAGAATGCCGAGAATCGCCACCACGACGAGGAGTTCCACCAGGGTGAAGCCGCTCTTGGCGGCCTGGATCATCTTGTCTTCTTTCATCTTTTCCGCTTCCTTTCTATGTTAATATACGCGCTACCGGGGCTTTGATGACAGGAACGCCGTCGCGTCCGCGACCGCACGGTCCGTAAGCGCCGAGAGGCACCAGTTCTTGATGTACCCGCCCTGCACGACATCGGCGCTGAGCGGACTGAATATCGGGACAAGTCCGAACACCGTCGCCGTATACTCCTGTTCGTAGCGGTTCATGAAGAGCACCTTCCCGCTCGCGGCGTCGGTTATCTTGAGTCGGGCGGACCACACGTCGCGCGTGCGGTCGACGGTGAACGCCGTGAAGAGCATGATGAAGAATTCGTTCACCGCGTCCGAATCGCTGACCGACGGACCCGAGAACGCGACGTCGACGACGACCGTCGCGTTGGTGGAGCCGACGGTCCACCCCGCCGACTCGAACGCCTCCTGCGCCTTCTCGACGTACGCCGTCGTAAGCCTCGTGTCGGGAATGTACGAAGTCGTCGACACTGTCTCGGGGTACGTCCAGCCCGGATGGTAGTGTCCGCGATGATAGTAGCCCGGGGTCGAGTTCCACACCGTGGCGTAGCCGTATATCGGGACGAACCGCGTCACCGTCGCCTCGAACCCGGTGAGGTGGACGGCGGACACGGGGCCCGGCTTCGACGCCTGTACGGCCGGATAGTCGCTCTGGGTCAGGGTGAAGCATCCGGCCAGTGCGACGGCGACGACCGCGGCGCAAGCCTTCAGCGATGACTTTCCTTCCATTTTTCTGCCTCCTCTCTTGCCTTTTCTATCCTCTCTGCCTCGGCCCGCCGTTGGGCGCGCCTGGTGGAATTGACGTATTCCGACACTTTGGCGGACTCCTCCTTGCGCCCCAGGGCGTCCAGGAGGATTGCGTACTCATCCGCCACGCGCAGGTCCGACGGCCTGATCGCGAAGTATATGTCGTAGCACTGCGCCGCCTCGGCGATTTTCCCGAAATTCTTGAACGCGCGTGCATTGACGACAAGCTGGTAGAGCCTGTCGAGGAGCATCGTATCGTGCGGACTCGACGTGTACGCCGCCCTCCAGCACGCTATCGCGTCGTCTATCTTCCGCTCCGAGGCCCTGATTCCCCCTTCCACGACCTTCCGGCGCACCACCATCTTCTTGCGGATTTCCTCCGCAAGGCTGTCGACGATGTCGGCGTCCATGTCGTCGGGAATCACCCATTTTATGTCCGGAACGTCCTTCGAGACGAAGAACTCCGGCCTGACGACCACGTTCAAGTCGCTTCCCTGCGCGGAAAACGCCGGCATGACGTCGTCCCTCGTTCCGACATAGTTCGCAAACAGCTCCTGGACGGAGCCGCATCCGGACTCCTCGGCCTCGACTGTGATCAGCCTGTCGCTCTGTGTGAAGAAGTCGAGAAGCGCGCTCATCTTGAGCTTCTGCCCGGGATTCCTGCGACCCGTGAGGAGCCAGTCGCCGTCCCCTATCATCCAGAAATGCGGATCCGCGGACGGGAATGACGAAAGCACATCCTTGAAGCGTCCCGCCGTCATGTCCTTCACGTCGAGCGCACATGCGATGACGCCCCTGGAGTTCGCCTTCGCGGAGAGTTCGCTCCAGTCGAGATCCCCTGGGCAACGTCCCGAGAAGACTATGTCGTACTCGCGGCAGGAGTCGGATTCGGTCGCCTTCGAAAGACAGTTGAGTCCGGCCCTCTCGAAGATGTCCCTGTAGTTCTCCGCCTCGGAATCGGCAAGGTACACGCGCAAGGCGTCAGGGCGCTCCATCATGGCGATGAAGGCGCCGGCGACGCGGATCGCCTTTAGCTTCGGCATGGACGACTTCATCTGCCCGGTCCGCTCCGCCCTTGTCCGCGCGGCCGTTTCCTCGGCGGACGGTCCGCCGCGGAAAATCCGTCCGTCGCCGCGGAGAGACCGCTTCATGTCCATCTCGAGAAAGACCGCGACGACGACGGCGACTACGGCAAAGACGGTCCATCCGACGATGCTGCGCAATGGCGCGGACATTGAGGATGCGGAGTCCTTGCGGGGTCCGAGGCCGGACCTTATGGACTCGAGGCACTTCTCGACGACGCCGCGCCGGCGCGACACGGCCTTCGCCGCGCGATCGCCGAGTCCGCCGTCTCCGTCCGCGACCCATCCCAGGATCGTCTTCCCGAGTTCGTCGGCGTCCCCGACCTGCACTATTCCGCCTGCCTCGAGAAGATCGCTCATTACGGGCCGGAAGTTCTCCGTGTACGGTCCCACGACGGTGGGCTTTCCGCACAGGCACGGCTCTATCATGTTCTGGCTGCCGTGCTCGCAGAGGGACTTGCCGACGAACACCCAGTCCGCAATCCCGTAGAGCCCCATCAGCTCGCCCGTCGTGTCGGCGAGAAACACGGGCGACTTCCCGCCATCCGCAAGTCCGCCCCTTTCGCCGCGCGATCTCCTGACGCACTCGAAGCCCGCCGACCTGATGTTCGCCTCGACCGCGTCGGCCTTCTCGAAGTGCCGCGGGGCGATGACGAGGACGGCCTTGTCGGACATCTTCGCATAGATGTCGAGAAGGACCCTGTCCTCCCCGGGCCAGGTGGAACCGCCCAGCAGAATCCTCCTGTCGCCGACTCCAATCCACTCACGGAGCTCGGTCTCCTTGTCCGGATTCCTCGCCGCCGCATCGAACTTGAAGCTGCCAGTCACCTCGATTCTGTCCGGCGGAGCGCCGGCCGCGAGCAGGCGTTCCCTGTCGAGCTCGCTTTGCGCGAAGATCCTCGTCATGACGCCAAAGACGTCCTTGAACAGGAACCTCCCCTTCGCGTACCTTGGTGCGCTGCGGTCGCTGACCCGGGCGTTGACAAGGAAGACGGGGATGCCGCGCTTCGCGGCCGAGCGGATGAAGACGGGCCAGATCTCGCTCTCCGTGAGGATCACGGCTCGCGGACGGACGGTCCTCAGCGCGGCGGTGACGAAGGTCGGGAAGTCAAGCGGATTGTATACGAGGACGTCGTTCTCGCCGACCTCCTTCTCGGCGGTCTTCCATCCGGTTGAGCTGGTGGTGGAAAAGCAAAAGCGGACACCCGGCTCCGCCTTGCGCCATTCGCGCATGAGACGCCCTGCAACCTGCACCTCGCCGACCGAAACGGCGTGAACCCAGACGAAATCCCCCGCCTTGAGCCTTTCGACGATCTCTCCGGGATAAATCGCGAAGCGATCGCCCATGCGCGCACGATATCCGCCCCTTTTGAGCATCCTCGCCAGAAATCCCGGCAGGAGGAACGGGAATACCGCCGCAAAGGCGAGATTGTAGGCGACCCACTTCAGCAAAGGCCGAGCCTCCCCGTCAGACGGTCGTGCCGGCCGGGACGTCCGCCTTGACCACGGCGCCGCACGTCACCTTCGCGCGTTCTCCGACCGTAATCCACGGCATCGTGGCCGAATTGGCGTAGAAGGCGCAGCCCTTGCCGACCTTCACGCCGCTCGCGATGACTGTTCCCGGACCCATGTTGACGAAGTCGGCGATGACCGCGTCGTGGCTGACGACGGCGTTCGCGCCCACAATCACGAACTTGCCGAGCGTCGCGCCGACCTGAACGACGGCGCCGGCGGCGATGTAGCCGCCGTGGCGGAAGTCCGTCGTGGGCGAGATCTGCGCCTTCGGATCGATGATGACCGGGAAGTCGTGTCCCCTCAGGCGGCCGTACACGGCCTCGCGCTTGGTGTTCGAGCCGATCGCCAGGAACACTGATGCGCCGGGATTGTCCCTGGAGGCCTCCTCGACGGACCCGAGAATCGGATACCCCTCGAAGTTGTCGCCCTTCTTCCACTTGGGATCGTCGTCTGCGTAGCCGAGTATGCGCCACTGCGGCATTCCGCCGCTAAGGGCGTTGATGCGTTCGACGGTCCAGACGGCCTCGCGTCCGAATCCGCCGGCCCCCACGATGAACAAGTCTCTCATGTATCCTCCTTTTGGGTAGGGAAGATTATACCATATCCGGACCGTTTGTGGTAGTCCCGCCAGGCGCGGCGAATCCGGCGCCGGCGTCAGCCGAAGAGAAGCGCGACGTGACGGTCGCAGAGATTGTCCGTAATCTCCCTGCCGATTACGTCCACGTGCCTCTCGAGCGCGGGATAGTAGCGGTCCTTGAGCTCGGCCGCCACCTTGAAGGACACATGGATGAGCTGGCGGAACGAAGGATTGTAGAGGGGTTCCTTCTCGTCGTGGCGAAGCGTCTTCGCGAACGTCTGGGCGTCCCATCCGTCCACGACCCCGGGGGCCGGGAGTTTCGCCTTGTCGACGTCGATAACGGCGGCGTACGGAACAGTGAGCTCGTCCATGCGCGTCAAGGCGATGCGGTATATGTCCTTCGCGAGACGGAGGGCGTCCGGATCCGCGAGGGAGAGTCCGATGATCTCCTCGAGCCAGGTCGTGCCGGCCGTCTTGATGTGGATGCCCTTGTCGTACTTGCGGATGAGCCTGCCCATGATCGGATAGATCGAGAACTTGTCGGATCCGGAATGGATCGAGAGCTTGAGGTTCTCTGGAAGCCCGTAGGCCTTGACCGCCTCTTCAATGACGAGGAGATCCTCCTCGAACTCCTTCTCGAACACGGCAAGGTCCCCTTCGTAGTCCACACCCTTGTTGAACCTGCCCGTGAACTTGGGTGCGAAGGTCTGGAGCGGGATCTCCTCGTCCGCGAGAGCCTTCAGGATGAAGCGGATCTCGTCGGGCTTCTGCGCGACCTCGACCTCGTCCATCGAGACCTCGGTGACGAAGCTGTCCGCGCCCTTGCGCTCCGCGATGTGGCGGTAGATCCTGCCGGCCTCCTTGACGGCCGTTAGATACCGGTCCTCGAGGGACCCGGACCTGCCGATGAAGTCCGCGACGTCGAGCGTGAAGAAGTCGCACGCGTCCATGAAACGGTCGACGTTCCCGAGTCCGATGTGGTCCGCGTCGCAGAAGTACTGGTCGGTGTATCCGAGCGCCTTCACTGCGGCGTCGGCCTCGGCGCGCGTCGATGCGGGCTCCGTGCCGATTATCGTGTGCTCGCGGTTGGACTTGTTCCAGACCGGGGTGAAGTGGACTCCGAAGCGCTTCTCGGCCTCTATGAGGGCCTTGAGCTGGTTGACGCCCTCGTGGACGAAACGGTCTCCGATGCCGAAGGAATACTTTGAGATCTTCATACGTTGAATCCGAAGTACTTGTTTGCATTGTTGAAGGAAATGTCCTCGACCACCCGGCCGAGGTACTTCATGTCCGCAATGAGCTCGCCGTTCTCGACCCAGTGTCCGATGACGTTGCAGAGGATGCGGCGGAAATACTCGTGGCGGGCGTAGGAGAGGAAGGACCTCGAGTCGGTCAGCATCCCGACGAATCCGGCGAGCGCGCTGAGGTTGGCGAGATCCGTGATCTGCTTCTCCATTCCGAGCTTGTGGTCGTTGAACCACCAGGCGGACCCGACCTGCACGCGCTGCGGGAAGGTTCCGTCCGTCTGGAAGCATCCGGCGATCGACCCCATGATCTCGTTGTCGTTCTGGTTGAGCGAGTAGAGGATGACCTTGGGCATGGAGCCCGTCCGCTCGAACGCGTTGAGAAGGCTGGCGAGAGCCTTCGCGCCGCGCGTGTCGCCGACGGCGTCGAATCCGGTGTCGGGCCCGAGCGCGGCCATCATCCTGTCGGAGTTGTCGCGGATGCAGCCGTAGTGGAGCTGCATAACCCAGTCGCGCCTGGCGTACTCTCCCGCAAGGTATTCGAGCACGGCGGTGCGGAACTTGTCTCCGGTCGCGATGTCGATCTTCTTGCCGGCCTTGCCGGCCTTGAGAATCCTGTCGAGCTCGGCGGTCGTCGCCTCGCCGTAGACCGCGTAGTCGAGCCCGTGGTCGGAGACGCGGCATCCCTTCGCGGCGAAGAACTCGATGCGGCTGCCGAGGGCCTTCGTGAGGTCGGCGAACTTTTCGATCTTGAATCCGACGACCTTCTCGAGCTTCTGGATGTAGCCGGCGAACGGCTTCTTGTCGACGTTGAACGCCTTGTCGGGACGGAACGCGGGGAGGACCTTCACCCTGCAGGACCTGTCCGCCTTGATCCTGTCGTGCCACTCGAGGGAGTCGATCGGATCGTCCGTCGTGCAGATGAGCTTCACGTTGGACTGCGCGATGAGTCCGCGGACGCTCATGGACTTCTGCGCGAGCTTCCTGTTGCACTTCTCGTAGATGCGTCTGGCGGACTTCTCGTCGAGCTGCTCGGTGACGCCGAAGTAGTTCTTGAGCTCGAGGTAGGTCCAGTGGTAGAGCGGATTCCCGATGAGACGCGGCAGGGTCTTCGCCCACGCGAGGAACGTCCTCCACGGATCCGTGTCCTTCGCTCCCGTGATGTCCGTCTCGGGCATTCCGCACGTCCTCATCTGTCGCCACTTGTAGTGGTCTCCGCCGAGCCACACGTCAGTGATCGTCTTGTACCTCCTGTCCTCGGCGATCTCCTTCGGATTGATGTGGCAGTGGTAGTCGATTATCGGCATCTTCGCCGCGTGCCGGTGGTACAGCTTCCTCGCGGTCGGCGTCTCCAGGAGGAAATCCCGGTCCATGAACTTCTTCATCTGACAATGCTCCCCTTTGCTGTTTTGTTACTGCGCGGTTATTTTACCATATATTGCGGATGCCGTCATTGCAAACGGACAAAAAAAGAGCCGCCCGAACGGGCGGCTCCCTTTCCATTCACCTCGGGCGATTCCATCAGCGCTTGACGAGCTTGCGGACGGCCTTGTGCGAGCAGAAGGTGCGCTCGGTGTAGAGCTTGGAACGCCACGAGGGGGTCTTCTTCACGACCTTGATCCCCTGGATCCAGGGGCTCGAGAACGGGAAGAGCTTCTCCACGCGGACGCCGTAGCTTTCGCGGGTCACCGTGAAGGTGCCGGACACGTTCTTGCGGCCGTTGTCGATCGCGAGGACCTTGCCCTCGAAATCCTGGATGCGGAACTTGTCGCCTTCCTTGATCTTGATCGACACGCGGACGATGTCGCCGGTGTGGAACTCGGGGAACTTCTTCTCCGCGAGCTTCGCCGTCTGCTCGGCGTTGATCTTGTCTAGAATCTTGATGCCCATCTTCTACCTCCTTAGGCCTTCTTCTCTTCGGCCTTCTTCGCCTTGACGGCGTGGTGGGGCTTGAGGGCGGGGTTCTTCGCACGGCGGATGAGCGAGGCGACCGTAGCAGAGGGCTTCGCGCCGTTCTTGAGCCACCTGTCGACCTTCTCGAGGTCGAGCTTGAAGTTGTTCTCCTTGAGCTGGGTGTCGTACCACCCGAGAATCTCGAGGAACTTGCCGTCGCGCGGGCTGCGCTCGTCCGCCGCCACGATGCGGTAGGCCGCGTGGTTACGGCACCCGGTGCGGCGCATTCTGATCTTTACCATGTCTTTTTGCTCCCTTTCGGTGAATGAAGTGCGCGTAGTATATCATATCGCCCCCGCCTTGACAAGGGGGAAAAAGATAAACGAAAACGAAAGCGGAACTGTCTGCGATCGTAGACGCGCACGTAGTCGACCTCATGCTCAGAAGAGTCCCCAGAACCTGTCGTGCGTAGACCTGTATCCTGTCCAGGGCTTGCCGCCCGCGAGCACCACGCGGTCCTCGGGATCGAACGTCGCGCGCATTCCGGTCCTCAGCGCCGCGTTTGACATGATGAGCGCGATCGCGTGCGAGTAGCCGGCCTCGACGGGCGCGTTCGGATCCTTGCGGGAGCGGACGCACTCCATCCAGTTGCGGACGTGAGCGGAGGTGAGCGAATCCCCGCCCGTGTTCGCCGACGTGACGACCGTCTCCTTCGGCGCGGGAAGCGGCTCGCTCGTCGGCGCGGCTCCCTCGACGCCCTCGTTGGTGACGTTGCCGGAGCCCAGGTCGATGCAGCCGTTCGGGCCGAAGTACTTTTCGACGGGGGACTCGTTGTTCGGCTTGACGCCGCCCGCGCAGTTCGTCTGGTGGGACTGGAACATCACCTGGAATCCCTTGCCCTTGACGCCGGACTCGCCGTATTCCATGAGCGTCGTGAACGTGTCGTAGCTCTGGCGTCCGTCCACCCACTGGTAGAGACCGCCGGACGAGACCGCGCTCTTCGGATACGGCTGGCCCATGAACCATGCGACCGTGTCGATCTGGTGGCACATCCACTGTCCGGGGATTCCGGACGAGAACGGCCAGAAGAGGCGGAACTCGAGGTACTTCCTCGGATCGAACTCGTTCTCGCCGGGATCGCGGTCGAGGAGCCACATGTTCCAGTCGATGTCCTCCTTGCGGAGGGATTTGACGAGTTCTTCCGGACGGCGCCAGCGCCTGGGCTGGTTGACGTTCCACACGAGATGCACATAGGAGATGTCGCCGAACTTGCCTGAGGCGATGTAGTCGCGCGCGGCCCGGTAGCTCTTTCCGCTGCGGCGCTGCGATCCGATCTGGAGGACTGCGCCCGGCGCGTAGCCCGCGGCCCGCTTCGCATTTACGGCGTCGAGCAGCATGTTCGCGGAATACATGTCCTCGGCGACGGGCTTCTCGCAGTAGGCGTCGCATCCGGCCTCGATCGCGTGGACCGCGTGCTGCGCGTGCTGGAAGTCCGCAGTCGAGATGATGACGGCGTCGAGCCCGAGCTTATCCTTCGCATCGTAGAGCGCGACGTCGCTTCCGAACGCCGCCACCTCGTGTCCGAGCTTCTGTTCGATCTCGGGCTTCGCGTTCTCGTAGAGACGCTTCTTCCAGAGGTCCGCCACCGCGACGAGGTCGAAGTTGAGCTCCTTGGTGTGGTTGAGGAAGCTGGGCAGGAGCGACTGGCGGAAGCGATCGGAGTATCCGACGCACCCGACCCTCACCCTGTCGTTCGCGCCCGCTGCGTAGAGCGAAGGGGCGACGCCCGCGGCGATTATGCCGGCGATTCCGACGGACGATGCCTTGCAGAAGTCGCGACGTGTCATCCTGTTCTCCTTCATGTTCATAGTCCTTTCATTGTTTTCAGTGCTGTTTCGAGATTCTTTGCGAGATCCTCCCCGGCGCCCCAGCCGCACTCGCAGCTGACGCCGCCGGTGTAGCCGATTTCGCGAAGCGCGGCGAAGTAAGGCCTGAGCCGCGGCACGGTGTCCGGCTCGGCCCCCGGGAAGTTGCGCGTCCCGTAGCTCGCGATGTGGCAATGCGCCAGGAAGTGTCCCGCCCTGACGATGGACGCCGCCGGGTCTCCGCCCATCATCATGTGGAAGATGTCGGCGAGCTGACGGATGCGCGGAGAGGCGATTTCCTCGCATATCGCGACGCCCTGCCAGACGAAATTGACTATGTTCGATTCGTTCGGACGGAGCGGCTCGATGACGACTTTCGTCGTCTTGAGGTCCGCGGTCCTTTTCGCGAGCTCGCGGCAGAAGTCGACGAACTGGCGCGTCCCTCCCTCGATGTCAGGCCTCTGTTCCGCCGGGCCGGTGAAGTCGCCGGGAACGTTCCTCGCGCCGCCCGAGCCGAGCACGAGCGTCTTCACGCCGACCTCGTCCGCGCGACGCATCGCGCGCTCCGCGTATTCGAGGGCCGGAGCATGGCTGGCCTTGGGCCCCGTCAGACGGAACTTCCACGGAATGAAACCGTTGCAGCTCCTGAGCGGAATCGGCTGCGAGACGATCAGGTCGCGCTGCACCTTCCACCATTCGTCGCCCTTCTCGGGATCGAACGCGGCACCGACGCCCCACTCCCAGAAGTCGTAGCCCACCGATGAGAGCAGCTTCGCGTCGCCCGGTCCGCGGCAGGCTCCGAACAGGATGTGCCCGCTCTTCCCGGCCGACGTTGTCGCGCATCCGGCAAGATGCGGCGCCGCTGCAAACGCTGCGGCGGACAGCAAGAACTCACGTCTGTTCATTCATTCCCCCTTCGCTTTGTCCCTTCACTTAAAAACCACCGCCGACCAAGGGCATTCCGACGGTTTTCGCCTGCCGTATTATACCAAATGGAAACCTGCTTGGCTACGGCTACGGCGGGGAATCACAGCCGGATCGTGCCCCTCGCGAGTTCGGCGCGGTACTCGTCGATCGTGCGGCGGATTCCGTCCTCCAGGCGGATCTTCGGCTCCCATCCGAGCGAGCGGATGAGCCGCGTGTCGCAGAGCTTGCGAGGCGTGCCGTCCGGCTTTGCGCGGTCCCAGTCGATCTCGGCCCTGCAGCCCGTCGCAGCGCGAATCATCTCGGCGAGCTGGCGAATCGTCACCTCGCGTCCCGTGCCGGCGTTGACGAGGTCGGGCGGATTGTCGAGTCCGAGCACGAAGAGGCAGGCGGAGGCGAGGTCGTCCACGTGCAGGAATTCGCGCAGCGGACTGCCCGATCCCCAGAGGTGCACGATCGGCTCGTTGCTGACGCGCGCGGTCTCGAACTTGCGGATCATCGTGGGCAGGACGTGTCCGTGGACGATGTCGTAGTTGTCGCCGGGACCGTAGAGGTTCGTCGGCATCAGCGAGTGGTAGAGGAGCCCGCGGTCGCGTCGCAGGAACTCGCAGAGCTTGAGTCCCGATATCTTCGCGAGCGCGTAGCCCTCGTTCGTCTTCTCGAGTTCGCCCGTAAGGAGCGCGGACTCCGGAATCGGCTGAGGCGCCATGCGCGGATAGATGCATGTCGAGCCGAGGAACAGGAGCCGTCTGACGCCGGCTTCCGCCGCGCCCCAGACCGTGTTCATCGCAATCATCTCGTTCTCGTATAGGAACTTCGCGTTCTCGGCGCTGTTCGCTCCGATCCCGCCGACGCGCGCCGCGGCGATGATCGCGACGTCCGGCTTCTCGGCGGCGTAGAATTCGCGGACTGCCACGGGATCCAGAAGGTCGAGCTCCCGGTGCGTACGCGTGACGACGTTTTCGAATCCGTCGCGGGCAAGGGCCCGGCATATCGCCGAGCCGACCATTCCGCGATGGCCTGCGACGTAGACCCTGTCCGTCCTAAGCATCCTTTAGCGCCTTTTCCCTGCGGGCCAGCTCCAAATCGCTTTCGACCATCATTTTGACGAGGTCGTGGAACTTCACCCTGGGCTCCCAGCCGAGTTCGCGCCTGGCCTTGGAGGCGTCGCCGAGGAGCTGGTCCACTTCGGTCGGACGGAGATAGCGCCTGTCGCACTCCACGTACTTCTCCCAGTCGAGGTCCACGAGGGCGAACGCCTCCTGGAGGAACTCCTTGACGGAATGCATCTCGCCTGTCGCGAGGACGAATTCGTCCGGCTTGTCGTGCTGGAGGATTCGCCACATTCCCTCGACGTAGTCGCCGGCGAACCCCCAGTCGCGAAGCGAGTTGATGTTGCCCATGTAGAGCTTGTCCTGGAGTCCCATCTTGATCCGTCCGACGGCGCGGGTGATCTTGCGCGTCACGATGTTCTCGAAGCCCGCCGCCTTCAGAGCGCGGGCGCACGCCGAACCGACCATGCCGCGATGTCCCGCGACGAAGATCTTGTCGGTCTTAAGCATCCTTGATCGCCCTTTCCTTGCGGGCGAGCTCGAGGTCGGACTCGACCATCATCTTGACGAGGTCGTGGAACTTGACCTTGGGCTCCCAGCCAAGCTCGCACTTCGCCTTCGACGCATCGCCGAGAAGCTGGTCGACCTCTGTCGGGCGGAGATACCTCTTGTCGCACTCTACGTACTTCTCCCAGTCGAGACCGACGAGGCCAAACGCCTCCTGGAGAAACTCCTTGACCGTGTGCATCTCGCCCGTCGCGAGAACGAACTCGTCGGGCCTGTCGTGCTGCATGATGCGCCACATGCCCTCGACATAGT
>JAFONM010000032.1 GCA_017418445.1 Kiritimatiellia bacterium | reverse complement strand
GCCCATACGGCCAAAAGCGCCGCGACAAACGCCGCGAACGTGAAAACAGGAACAAGCCAAGCCCTCTTGCCGATCTCCATATCCGATTGCCTCCCTGGGGTTTGACGGATATTATACCATTTTCTCGCGCGGCGGGTTTCTAGACCGCCTCAGAGCGGCAGAACCGCCCCCTCTCAGATGCCGCCGTCATGGATTTTCGACGCGAAGGATCGCCGCGCCACGGCCATCTGGAATGACCAGGATCGCGAACGAGGCCGGGCGGAACGGCGAGTCCGTAGACACGCTCGCGTAGTCGAACGCTCCGCGAAGATCCGTATAGCCGTCCTTGTGGAACTGCGTGTCGCTTCCGGACGCGTCCTTCGCGTAGACCTTCACGTACACTCCGGCAAGCGGCTTCCCGTCCGCGCCCTTCACCCGCAGCTGGCGGTACTCGCGCGTGACCTGGACGTCGAAGTTCCTCGGCGTCCTGTCGAGCCGCGCCTCCGCGCGTCCTTCCGCGCCCTCCGCGACCACCACGAGGTTGGCCGCGCGCAGATTCTCCGGAACCTCGACGCGCGCCTCTCCGCGGACGATCCTGACCTTGCTCGTCCAGGCGGGCCTGACGCACCGCAGCACGTCGCGCCCCTTCGCGGCGTCGCCGAACGGATCCTTCGAGAACGCGACCTCGACGTCCGTCGGATACGCCTTGATCGTGCACTCCTCGAGATTCCGCGCCGTGACGACGAGCCCGTCGCCGTCCGCCGTCAGGGCGAGCGTCGGAGCCGCGGCGGCCTCGTCCTTCGCCGCGGACGTCCTGAGCCCGAGCGCCTCGTCCGCCTGCGCTATCACGTCGCGGAAACGATCGCGCCACAGCGGAACCGGATAGTCCGCGTACGGCGCCGCAACAGCCTTGCCCTTCGCCGCGTCTCCGTCGCAGAACGCCAGGTACGCGTTCAGATAGGCGAGCTGGAGGCTGGAGGCCGGTGGCTGGTGGCCGGCGGCGAGGCGGACCTGGTTCTTCGCTTCGGCGATGCGCTCCTGGGCGATAAGGTAGACGGCGGCGAGAATGCGGTCGCGCGCGTCGGGAGCCTTCTTCGCCGCGAGCATGTCGAGGAACGCGCGGTATTCGGCCTTGAGTCCCTCGTTCGGAATCGTCGTCCGTCCGCCGACCGCGTGGGCGCGGGCGCTGACTATCGGCCAGTATTCCTTGTGCTCGAAGACGTCCGCCGCCTCGGGCTCGATCGTGAGGAGCGGGGAATCGAGGACCGGTCCGAGCCTCTTCGCGAGCCGCGTCAGGTTCTCGCGGCGCATGAACGCCTCGCGGAACCTCTTCGCGTCGTACGCGTCGCGCCAGGCGAGCCCCGAAAGCCAGAGCTCCGTCGAATAGACTCCGCGCCTGGAAAGGACGTCCAGGATGCGGCGCGCGTATTCGCCGTCCTTCATCCGCCACAGGATCCTGGAGAGGTCCACGTCGGCGAGGTTCTTCTCCGCGAGGTAGTCGAGGACGGCGTTCTTCGTCCCGTTCTGCGAGACGTACTCCCAGCTCGTCTCGTCCGTCCTGGACGGCTTCGCGACTACATGGCAGGTGAAGGGAGCGGATGCGGACTGCGCGCCGTTCATCTCGACGACGGTCGCCGGAGCGCGCGCGAAGTCCACGGCCGCGTCGTCGCCCGGCGTCTCCGGGAAGTAGAACGGCGTAGCCTCCGTCTCGACGGAGTACGCGCCGATGACGCCGGTCGCCGCGTCTGCCGCGCGCGAGCCGCCGAGAGCGATCGCACCCTCCGGAATCTGCGCGAAGCACGAGATGCGCCTCTTTTCGTCGGTCGGATTCGTCATGACCGTAACGAGCTCGTATACGCGTCCGCGCACGAATTCGTCCTTCACCTCGGCGCCGAGCGAACCATCCGCCCGCGCCGCCCTGGGGTCGCGGAAGCGCTGCGTGACGACAAGCGGAGACGCGACTTCCCCGGCCTGCGGACTCTTGCGCATGAAGACGAGCGCGGCATCCCCTTCCTTCGCCGCGAACGGAAGGTCCGTGAGCGCAAGGGCCGCAAGCTGCTCCGTGACGGTCGGACCGACGAGGCAGACGTTCTGCGAGAGAAATCCCTCCGCCCTGCCCGCGGCGATCGCCGCGGTCCAGTCGCGCCAGAATTCGCCGACGCCGACGAGCGACGTCCCGTCGACGTCCCTGCGCCGCCTCCACCAGTACGACTCCACCCACTCGCGGGTCCGCTCCGGCGGACGGTAGAGCTGACGGTTCTTCCTCCGCGCCACCTCGCGTCCGCGACGCTCGGCGGCGCCTGGCGACGCCGGGCTGCGAGAGCCGGCCGTCGACCTCATCTTCACCGGCGAACTGATCAGGGCCTCGGCCGCGGGTGCGGAAAGCGCCATCGCCGGCACAGGGGCCGCATCATAATCAGCAACCGCTTCCTCGCATGCCTCGAAGTCCTCTCCTTCGTCGAGTCCGGCAGCCGTCGAACTCTGCATCTCCGCCTTTTTCGCATCCTGGTTCATCGCGTCGAGCGCAATGTCGAAGGCTCTGTCGACATCCTCCGGAGCGGTCGGATTCGCCTCGCACTTGTCCGCCATCTTCCTCGCGACGACGGGCGCGAGCGCGGGAATGCGCTGCGCGAGGAGTCCCTGCTCGAGCGCGTTCAGCTCGTCGAGGCGACCCGGTTCGGCGTATTCGGCAAGATCATCTCCGAGGAGCCACTTGTCCATGAAATCCCTGAAGCGCTTGTTCCTTAAATGCGGTGCAACCACTGCGTCGAAGAAGACGCGGTCCTTCATGCAGATGAAGAAGTCGACTTCGTGCGAAACGTGTTCGCCGTAGAAAGCGCGCTTCTCCTCGTCCGAGAGCGTCGCCCATGAGGCAAGCGGAGCGAAGGTGCCGAGTTCGCCGGAAGCGTCGGACCCCTGCAGCGACATGAGGAGGCCGAACAAATCGCCGACGGTCGCGTACGACTTCGTCATCGACCCCTTCTCCGCGGACGCCACGGTGCGGTGCGCGAGGTTGCGCGGCGTGAACGCCGCCGCCTCGCCAAGGATTTCAACATGGTCGAGAGTGCGTCCGTCCGTCGCCACGACTACGATATCCTGCCAGGGGAGCGGGAAATTGCCCGTGTTGTCTGATTTGACGGCGGAGAGCGGAACGATGATCGAGCCGGCGGCGTCGGGCTTGAGGTTCGCGAGAACTGCCGCCGCCTGCGGCAGGAAGTCGTAGCACGCGAACGACGGGGAATAGACGGTGGCGGCGCTGCCTAGCGACGAATATCCTCCGAATCCTCCGGACCTCCGCGCCGCGGATTCGCGCCGAGGCGCCCATCCGTCGCCTTCATTCGTCCTGACGTCCGTCGTCTCCGTCTCGGTCGTGCTCCACGGCGCCAGGAGAAGGGACGGCTTGAAGAGCATGTTGCCAGTGCGGTGCGGCTGGTCGCGCCGGTCGAGAACGTAGCGCAGCTCGTCCCCGAGATCGCGTCCTGAAACGTAGTCGGACGCCTTGCCGCCCCATGTCCCGGTTGAGACGGCAGGCGACACGAAGAAGCGGTTTAATCCGCTGGCGAAGTCCGACGAACTCCCGGTCTCGCGGGTCCGCGCGGCATAGACGTGGACGCGGGTCCCTTCCGTCACGTTGTCCAGGCGCACGGCGAGGACGCCGTTCGCGGCGACCCTGGCGGAGGAGATCCTCAGAAGCGCCGGATCGCCGATGTCCGTGAGCGAACGGGCGGCGCTCGCAAGGACGCCGCCTGCGCCCAGCGTCTTCGGATTGGCCTTCGCCACACGCAGCATGCAGCCTGGTCCGCGGCTGTCATCGCGTCGAAACAGCTTGTAGTCGCCTGCGGCAAGTCCGGATACCGTCAGGACTCCGTTCGCGTAGGAGCAGGCTTCAAAGCAGTCGTCGGCTATATCCTTGCTGTCCGTCAGCCGGAAGAGGGCGATGCGGTTGCGGAGCTTCCCGGCGCCCGGCCAGGAACCGTCGAGCAGGTTGCGGACCGGAATCCTGAAGTCCTCGCCCTCGGACGCCGAGAGCGAAACGGGCATGTTGTCGGGACCATTGCGCGCAGACCACTTGTACTCGTGGCCTTCGAACTCGAGCCTTACCGTCGAGATGTCCGCGAGAGGTCCGAGTTCCACGACGCCGCCGGCGTCCGCCTGCAGGGAGACGGGCCTCTCCGTCGCGAACGCGACATGCCTGAACCTCAAAACCACGGGTCGCGCGGCAAGCGGTTCGCCCGTGCGGCCGCGCAGCTCCAGACGCCAGCCGGACGACGTGCGGCGGAGAAACGCCTGTCCGGTCGTACACTCGCCTGAAATTCCGTTGACAAGGCGAAGCGTAGTCGTGGCGCAGCAGTCCTCCATCCTGCCGGTCACTGCGGACTCTACGCGTCCCCTGAGGGAGAACTTCACCGACGACAGCCTGGCGGGGACGACAAAGGATACTGCCGTCTCTGCATCGTCCGCGATGACCGCGCCCGGGAACGTCCTGACGCTCTCGCGTCCGTCGATGTCGGCGAACGTCGCTGTGAGCACGGGATTCTTCAGCAGCGCGAGCGGCGCCGTCGCGCCGGTGACGACAAGGCGCGGCCTGAGGAGCGCCGTCGCCTTGCATCCGGCGACAAGCGTCTCCGCAGGGAGGACGGCTCCGAGGTCGAGGTGAATCATTTCCTGCGCATGCTCGAAGGAGATG
>JAFONM010000031.1 GCA_017418445.1 Kiritimatiellia bacterium | reverse complement strand
GAAATCGAGGATCGCATCGCGGCTCTCCACAGCGATCCCGACGCCACGGACGAGCAGATGGACGAACTCGTGAGGGAAATGCACGAGGCTCACCGCGAAATGCACGAGCTCGCAGGCAAGGAGCGCGATTCGCTTCTGGTCCTGACCGCCGAGGCGCTCGGGTATGCGGGCGACGACGCGGCCGAAATCGTGACGACCATCAAGGAGATTTACTCCTCCACCGGCGGCGGACACGGACGCGGTCCGGGAGGGCGCAGACCCGGAGGGCCGGGCGGCCCTCCGCGGAGATGAGCGCTCGCAGGGTCCATTTCATGGGGATCGGCGGGGTCGGCATGGCCGGTCTCGCCGCGCTTCTCAAGTCGTCCGGCTGCGACGTGTCCGGGTGCGACCTGCATTCGTCGCCGAGGACGAAGTGGCTGGAGGGGCTCGGCATCCGCGTTTCGATCGGACACGACGCGGCTCACGTCGAGGACGCAGACGAGCTCGTCATAACTCCGGCGGTCCCCGGCGACAGTCCCGAACTCGAGAAGGCTGTCGTGTCAGGAGTGCCGACGCGCCGACGCGGGGAGCTCCTCGCCGAAATCGTCTCGTCGCGCGAATCGATCGCCGTGTGCGGATCCCACGGCAAGACGACTACGGCGACGTTCATCGCGAAGCTTCTCGTCGCGCTGGGCGAGAAAACGGGCTGGGTGATCGGAGGCGAGACGGGGTCCTTCCCCGTCGCCGGATTCGTGCCCGGACGGGACGCCGGGGAGGGAGATGGCGTCCTTGTGGCCGAGGCGGACGAGTCGGACGGAACGCTCGCGCTCTATCACGCGACGACGCTCGTTGTGACGAACTGCGAATACGACCATCCCGACCATTTCAGGACGAAGGAGGAATACCTGGCCTGCTTCAACGCGGCGCGCAGGAACGCCGGGAGCGTGGTGGAGTCGTCGGAGCTCGACGCCGTGAAGGAACTCGACGTTTTCCGTCGTCTCGACGCAATCGAATCCCTTGCCGGGCACAACCGGCGCAATGCGCTTACCGCGGCGTTCGTCGCGCTTCGCCGCGGACACCCGGTCGAATCGGTTGCCGCCGCGCTTCCCGGTGTCGTGAAGGAGCTTCCGGATCGGCGCTTCGAGCGACTTGCCCCCGGAGTGTACACGGACTACGCGCACCATCCGACGGAGATGAAGTGCGCCGTCTCGATGGCCCGCGCGGTCTGCAGCGGAACTCTTCGCGTCCTCTTCCAGCCGCACCGCCATTCGAGGACCAGGGCGCTGCTCAAGGAGTTCCCGGCGTCGTTCGACGGCGCGGACGAGGTGATTCTCTGTCCCACCTACGCGGCCTTCGAGAATCCCGTCGAGGGAGGGGACGTCGCGGACCTCTACGCGGAATGCCGCCAGGCCGGCGTGAAGGGACTGCATCTCGCACGTTCCTGCATGGAGGCCTGGCATCATGCGAGCGCGACGATGAAGGAAGGCGACCTCACTCTTCTTCTCGGCGCGGGCGACATAATCGAGCTCGCCCCCCTCGCCAGGGATTTCATCATAGGGTCTGCCCCCGCGGTGCAGACCGAATTGTGGATCGGGGCAGGGACGAATACATGGCAGAGCGATCTCGTGACGGGCGAAGTCTACAGGAAAAGCAAGTCGCCGGCGGGACGGTCGGGTTCGACTCTCGGGATCCCCTGGATGGCGGGAATTCCCGGAACGATAGGCGGATGGGTGAAGATGAACGCCGGCGCGTTCGGACACTCGATTTCCGAGGTTCTCAGGCGCGTAAAGGTGGATGGCGAGTGGCGCGACGCGAAGGACTGCGGATTCGGCTACAGGACTTCGTCCATCGAAGGCGAGATACAGGACATCGAGCTTGTCGACGACAAGGATCTTTTCGGTGACGTGCCGGCGGCCGGCTATCTTGCGCGGCGAAAGAAATTTCCGCCGCGGACGAACGGCAGCGTATTCAGGAATCCGCCCGGCGACTATGCGGGACGGCTCCTTGAGGCGGCGGGCGTCAAGGGGATGCGTGTCGGCGGGGCGTACGTGTGGGAGGAGCACGCCAACGTGATCGCGAGGGACGAGGACGCTACGAGTTCGGACGTCCTGGCGCTCGCCAGGCTGATGCGCAGCAAGGTGCTCTTCAGGTTCGGCGTCGCGCTCGAGCCGGAGGTGAAGGGGCTCGTCTTTTGAACTGGCGCATTCACGAGAAGGACGTGAGCGTCTCGACGAACCTCGACGCGAGGGACGGAGTCGCGGGGGACGTCTTCACGGCCGTGTCGCAGACCGGCGGCAGGGGAAGGCTGGACCACAGGTGGCTCTCGCCGCCAGGCGCGAACCTCACGATGTCCGCGGTCCTCTCCGTCGACGGAATTCCCGCCGACAGAGCGGCAACGCTTCCGCTCGTCGCGGGCCTTGCCGTTGTCGAAGGGCTTGGGGACATGGTCGGTCCGGGAAGGCCGGAGGGACTGTCCCTCAAGTGGCCGAACGATGTTCTTCTTGACGGAAAGAAGCTCGCCGGAATCCTCTGCGAAAGGCTCGGCGACAACGTGATTGTCGGCATCGGTGTAAACGTAAACCAGCGAAAGTTTCCGAAAGAGCTCGAGAATAGGGCGGTTTCTCTATGTTTGTCGGGGTCTGTCCCCGGGAAAGCCGGGGGGACTGTCCCCATCGAGAGGGTGCGGGATGCGGTGCTGGGTGCCCTGGGGAGGCTGTACGGCGAGTGGGTCGACGGGGGACTGTCCCCGTTTGTCGACAGGATCTCCGAGATTGACTTTCTCAAGGGCAGGGTCGTGAGCGTAGTCCAGACGGACGAGGACGACGTCCCGGTGACCGGGGTCTGCGACGGAATCGCGGAGGACGGGACGCTCGTTGTCGGCGGTCGGCACATCTGGGCCGGCGAGGCGCACGTCGCATCTGTCGACAACATGTAGACAAGGGTGCGACATCTGTAGACATTCCGTCCCTCCGTCGAAGGCGTCTGTTTGCTATACTAGACGCCATGGAAGAAATGAAGACACCTCCGAACAACGCCGAGGCCGAGAGGGCGGTCCTGGGGTCGATATTGCTGGACACGGCTGGGCGCGGGGACGACCGCGTGATGGATTCGTGCCTCGCCGGAGGGCTGGTGCCGGAGTCGTTCTACGATCCGCGCAATCGCACCATCTTCAACACGATGCTCAAGCTGAACCGCGAGGGCAAGCCGCTCGACGCGCTCGTCCTCATGGAGAGGCTGAGGAACGACAACGTCCTGGAGGCGGTCGGCGGTGCGGGCTACGTGCAGTCGCTAATAGACCAGACGCCGACGACGGCGCATGCCGAGCACTACATCTCGATCGTCCGCGGCAAGCACTTGAGGCGCACGATGATCGAGCGTGCGACGACCGTCGTGGAGAAGTGCTTCGACGAGAACAGGAATCCGGATCCGCAGGCCGTCCTCGGCGAGGCGGAGAAGTCCTTCCTCGAGATCGGCGTGAGCGGCTCGAAGACGGTTTCGTGGTCTTCCGCGGTCGACGAAAGCTTCGCCCGCCTCAACGACATGTTCAAGTCCGACGGGACGACGTTCGAGGGGCTTTCCACCGGGCTCAGGCATCTCGACGAGAAGCTGATGGGCCTCAAGCCGGCGGAAATGATCGTCATCGCCGCCCGTCCGTCCGTCGGCAAGACGTCGCTTGCGATGAACATCGCGGAGGCATGTGCGCTCGGACAGATGCTGACACTCGGCGGCGGAGGGTATCCGCCCGTCAAGGCCGACGGCGGCAAGCGCCATCCGGTGATGATCTTCTCGCTGGAAATGCCCGTCGAGGCGCTGACGAAGCGCATGATCGCGGGGCGCGCCCACATCAACATGTGGCGCCTCAACCGCGGACTCTGTCCGAAGTCCGAGAAGCAGCAGCTGATGCGGAACCTCTTCACCGCGGCGGGCGAGCTGAAGGACGCGCCGATATACATCGACGACTCCGCGGGACTCGACATCATGGACCTTCGTGCGCGCGCCCGCCGGGCGAAGCGCCAGTACGGAATCGAGCTGATCGTCATCGACTACCTCCAGCTCTGCACGTGCCGCGAGGTCTCGCGCCAGGCGAACCGCCAGATAGAGGTGAGCATGATCTCGCAGCAGATAAAGGCGATGGCCAAGGAGCTCAAGATCCCGGTGGTGGTCCTGTCCCAGCTCTCGCGCGCGAACGAGCAGCGCGGCGACAGGTACGAGCGGCCGAAGCTCTCCGACCTTCGCGACTCGGGCGCCATCGAGCAGGACGCCGACGTCGTGTTCCTCCTGCGGCGTCCTTCGCGCACGCCCTCGGATCCGGACAGCGGCGACCAGCAGCTCGCCATCATCGACGTCGCGAAGAACCGCAACGGCGAAATCGGCGAGATCAAGGTGAACTTCGTGAGGGAATACACGAGGTTCGAGGACCGGCCGCTCGACGAGCCGGAGCATCCGGAGGGTTTCCAGACCTCCGAGCCACCGCCCGAGCCGGGGGCGTTCGTCGAGAATCCGCTTCTCTGATTCGTCCCGTCCGCTCCGCGCCAACGCCACCGATTTTTGGTATAATATCCCGCCAAGCAAGGATGGAACGCGACATGGCTAGACTCAACGAAATCGGCTGGGAAGAATTTTCGAAGCTCGACCTCGAGGCGAAGAGACCGTATCTCGAACGCGAAGAGGGTGACGGAATGCCCTATCACACGCTGTTCGCGCAGCAGTTCGACCGCAGGCTCCTCGAGCGGCTCTGCGCGCTTGCGAACAGGATCAGGTTCATAAACAAGTCGAAGGAGGGCGCCCTGTATCTCAAGAACATCCTCGCCGGCAGGCGCGCGATGCTCTACTTTTCGCAGCCGTCCTCCCGTACGTTCCTCTCCCATCAGAACGCCTGCCAGATCCTCGGGCTCAACACGTGTTCGGTGCGCGACGCCGCGACATCGTCCGAGGCGAAGGGGGAGTCCAAGACGGACACCGTGAGGACGTTCTCGAGCTACGTCGACCTCATCATCATGCGCTGCCCGGAGAAGGGGCTCGCGGAGCAGATGGCGTGGGAGCTCTCGAACTCCGAACGCCCGATCCCGATCCTCAACGCGGGTTCGGGCAAGGACCAGCATCCGACCCAGGCGCTCCTCGACATCTACACGCTCCTCCGCTCCTTCGAGACGAAGGGCGGCATCGACGGTCGCACGGTGGCGTTCTGCGGCGACCTCATGCGCGGACGCACGGTCCGCTCGCTCTCGTACCTGCTCACCAACTTCAGCGACGTGAAGCAGATCTTCGTCGCGCCGAAGGAGCTGCAGGTTCCGGACGACGTGATCGCGATACTCGAGAGCAAGGGCGTCCGCTACGAGGTGCACGACGACCTCAGGGAAGCCGTCAAGGCGTCCGACGCAGTCTACATGACGCGCATCCAGGACGAGTGGGACGCCTCGAAGGGCGAGAGCGCGAAGATAGACACGAGCCGCTTCAAGTTCGGGGCGGAGGAGCTTGCGCTCCTCGGTCCGGACGCGATCATAATGCATCCGCTTCCGCGCCGCGACGAAATCGCGACGTGCTGCGACCACGATCCGCGCGCGATGTACTGGCGGCAGATGAGGAACGGAATGTGGATCAGGGCGGCGCTCATCGCGAGCGTGTTCGGATTCGAGAAGTCGGTGATGGGCTGCGGATACTGAGATGGGAGAAGGCGTAGGGATAGTCGAGCCGAAGAGGCTCGAGCTCAGGCTTCCGGAAGGGGGCTACAGGCTCGAGACCGGCGGAGTTCTCAAGAAGATCGAGGTGGCGTACGAGGAGTGCGGCGCCCCGATGTCCGACGGGAACGTCATCTACATCTGCCATGCGCTGACAGGCGACGCCCATGTCGCGGGAATCCGTCCCGGCGAGGAGAAGCCGAGCGGCTGGTGGGAGGAGATGATCGGCCCGAACCGCGCGATCGACACGAATCGCTTCCACGTCATATGCGCGAACGTTCTCGGCGGATGCAAGGGGACGACGGGTCCGATGTCGACCAATCCCGACACGGGACATCCGTACGGATCGTCATTCCCGCAGCACACTCTTTCCGACACGGTGGACGTCTTCCGCATGCTCCTCGCCCAGCTCGGCGTCGGGAAGCTCGCGGCGCTCATCGGAGGAAGCTACGGCGGACTCCAGGTGATGGACTGGGCGACGCGGCATCCCGAGGAGATGGAGAAGGTGTGCATCATCGCGTCGTCCGCCTCGCTCAACACGCAGGCTCTCGCGTTCGACGTCGTCGGCCGCGCGTCGATCACGGACGATCCGGAGTGGAACGGCGGGGACTACTACGAGGTCGGCGACGGGAAGGGTCCGAAGGTCGGCCTCGCCTCCGCCCGCCAGCTCGCCCACATCACGTACCTTTCCCGCGACCTTCTGCAGGAGAAGTTCCGCCGCGAGCTCCAGAGGAATTTCGTCGAGGCTCCCGCGGACGAGCGCGCGAGGCGCGAGGCGGACTTCAAGACGTACTTCCAGATAGAGAGCTACCTCGACTACCAGGCGATGAAGTTCGTCCGTCGCTTCGACGCGAACAGCTACCTGCACATAACGCGCTCGATGGATCTCTTCGACGCGGGGGAGCGCTACGGATCGCTCGACGCGGCGTGCGCGAGGATCGGGAAGGACAGGTGCCTCGTCGTCTCCTACCAGAACGACATCCTCTTCACGGAATGGCAGTCGAAGGACATCGCCGGCGCGCTCCTCGGGAACGGCACTCCCGTGACGTACTGCCATCTCGAGGCGGGGACGGGACACGACTCCTTCCTCACCGACATCGACGACCTCTCGGGTCTGGTGGGCGGATTCCTCGCGGGACGCGCCCCGAAGGTGATGAAGTGGCAGATACGACACTACCGCCATGTCGTGGACATGGTGCGCGACGGCGCGAAGGTGATAGACATCGGCTGCGGCGACGGCACGCTGCTGAACGTCCTGCGCGAGGTGCGCCACGCGTCGGCGACGGACGGCGTGGAGATCGACATCGATCCGTTCAAGGAGGCCGTGGCGGACGGCAACAACTGCTTCTGGCTGGACGCCGACGAGGGCCTGGGGATGATTCCGGACGGCCAGTACGACATCGCAGTCTGCTCCGACACGCTCCAGGAGGTGAAGAATCCGCGCGGACTTCTCAACGAGGCCCTGCGCATAGCGGACGAGGCGATAGTCACGTTCCCGAACTTCGCGAACTACAGGATCCGTCTCACGCTCGGATTCACCGGCCGGCTGCCGGTGTCGAAGGCTCTGCCGTTCCAGTGGTACGACACCCCCAACATCCACTGCGTCACTCTCAAGGACTTCCGCGCGCTCTGCGACGCGGAGGACATCGAGATCGTCGAGGTGAAGTGCGAGAGCCGCCATCCGCTGGGCAAGCTCCTCCTCGCGCTGGGCCTGAAGAACCTCGGCGCCTCGCGCATAACGGCGCGCATCCGCCGCAAGACTCCTCAGTCCGCAGGTGACCGCGGCTGAGACCGATCGCCACGAAATGACACTGCCACAGAGAATAGCGCATATCGTAAAGCACGGCATGGCCGCGCTGCATCCGTGCGTCTACGGCGAACTCAACTCGAAGAACGCCATCGACGAAATAGCGGCCGACCTCGGGCGGGAGCTCTCCTATCTTCCGCTCGGGAGGCCGTCGAAGGAGGTCGTCGCCGACTTCGTCGCGCGGCTTCCCGAGGTGAAGCGTCTCGTCGAGACGGACGTGACGGCCGCGTACGAGGGCGATCCGGCGGCGACGAGCCGCATGGAGGTCGTGATGGCCTATCCCGGGCTCCTGGCCGTCTCGGTCCACAGGATGGCCCACGAGCTGTACCGTCTCGGCGTCCCGGTCATCCCGCGCATAATGAGCGAGCTCGCGCATTCGAAGACGGGCATCGACATCCATCCCGGGGCGACGATAGGCGAGCGCTTCTTCATCGACCACGGCACGGGCGTCGTGATCGGCGAGACGACGGTCATCGGGCGCAACGTCAGGCTCTACCAGGGCGTGACGCTCGGCGGGCTCTCCTTCGACAAGGACGCGAACGGCGTCCTCGTGAAGGGCCTTAAGCGGCATCCGAACATCGAGGACAACGTCGTCATATACGCGAACGCCACGATACTCGGCGGCGGCACGACGATCGGGCACGACTCGGAGATCGGCGGCAACGTGTGGATCAAGGATTCCGTTCCGCCGTATTCGCGCGTGTACAACAAGCCGCCGTCTCCGGTGATAAAGTCCATCTCATGACGTCCCTCGGCTCGCTCGCATTCGTCGCCGCAGTGACGGTGTGCACGTGGAACGGCGAATGGTTTCCCTCGGGACGCGCGGAGCACCGCGCCGAACCCGAGGTCGAGGCCGGGACGATCCGCGAGGCGGGACGCATGCTGCGCGAAGGCCTCGCGAAGGTCGACCCCGCCGGTACCAACGACCTGGTATTCTGCTTCAACGAGATAAGGGATCCGCACGCGGCACGCCTGCTCTGCGAGGCGATCGGCCGCACGAACCTCGCCGTCGCCGTCGTGACCGGCTATCGTCGCCGCGACAGGTTCGACATGCAGCAGGACGTCATCGCCACGACGCTTCCGGTGGCGGCCGCGGACTGGAGCAGGTGGAAGACGGCGAAGGACGAGACTCCTCCGCGCGGCTACGCGAGAGCGCAGATCGTCTTCTCCCCGGCCGTCACGGCGACGGTGTACTCGGTCCACCTCAAGTCCAACTACGGGCAGACGACGGAGGAGGCGGCCGCCCTCAACCGCGCCAAGCGCGATCGCGCGGTGAGGCAGCTCGTGGAACAGGAGACGGACAGGAAGGGGCGGCCGAAGGGCGGTCCCGTGATCGTCGCGGGCGACTTCAACGCAGACGCCTGGGCGAGGTCCTTCGCGGACGACACCATCTTCGACCTGTTCGGCAGGGCGAGCTTCTCGAACGTGCTCGAGCTCATTCCTGACAAGCGGCGCGTGACGCATCCCGGCCGCGGACGGTGGGGCGACACCGCGCTCGACTACATCATGGTCCGCGGACTTGAGGTCGACGGGAAGCCGGTCGTGCATCCGGCGGACAGGGTGTCGGACCATCGCCCCGTCTTCGTGAACATAGTTCCATAGTCCGGACTGTTTTGGTATAATATCCCGGAAAATGAAAGGACAAGACGATGCTTGATTCTGATTCGAAGATCGATGGCCGTTTGGGGATTGCGGACTGGGCGACCGCGGCCGTTCTGGGCGCGATCGCGCTTTGCGTGTATCTCTGCTCTCTCTCGGACTACGCCTATCCGGGCGATCCCGCGATGCTGACGAGCGCCTGGTCCGGGCTCGAGAAGCTTCCAGAGGCGAAGTATCCGCTCATGACCTGGTTCGCCGGACTCTTCGGCTCCTTCGGGTGGATCCCGCCGGTCTGCGGCGCCGTCTCGACATTTCTCGTCTTCCTCCTTGTGACGCGCTACGTCAGGAAGCGCATGGACGTCGACTTCGTCGAGGCCTCCGCGGCGTCCACAAGCCGTCTCGGCGGCATCGCGGCCGCGCTCGTCTTCGCGTTCAATCCGTCCGTGCTTTCCTCCGCCACGCATCCGGATCCGCGTCTCTTCGCCGCTGCGTGGGCCCTGGTCGCGCTCTCGCTCCTCGCCGTGCACGAACGCGCTCCCAAGGCCCTGGCGTGGCTCGTGACGATCGTCGTCGGCACGATGGTCGGCATGGGCGGGGCGGACTCCGTCGCGCTCGTCGCGCTCCTCCCGCTCTTCGTCGTCGGGATCTGGGCGTCGTCCGCCGCGCGCGGCGGCAGGGGATACGGGACGACGTCCCTGTTCCTCGCGGCCTTTCTCGTCGCGTTCATCTGGACCGTGGCGGCAGGCTGCGGCGGATTCGACGCGTACTACGGCGAGCAGAAGGAGGTGGTGAAGCTCTGGATCCGCACCGACGGCACTTTCGCCGTGTTCCTCTTCGCGATACTTCCATCCGCTGTGGCGCTGTTCTCGTCTTCCAGGGCCTTCACGGGCGGGCCGACCCGCATGAAGTTCGTCTTCCACGCCGTCATGACGCTCGTCTCGATCATCGTGATAGCGACGCCGTTCGCCCCGTCGTCCGTGATGGGGCGGACCGGCTACTCGCCCGTCATCTGCGCCTTCTTCGTCGCCTTCATGGCCGGCTACCTCGTCGCGTTCTGGCGCAGCCTTTCCGTCTCCTCGCACGTCGCCAACGAGTCGGTCGACGATTCGGCGAGCACGCTCAGGTCCCACAGGACGTCGGGGCTCGCCATGCTCGTCGCGTACGCGGCCGTGCTCGCGATAGCCGTCTCCGTGGGGGCGCTGTCGAACTTCGACTCCGACGCCGGCGCCTTCGCGGACGTGGTCGCCGACCGCGTCGTGGCCGATATGGACGGGCGCACGTGGCTCGTCACGGACGGCACCCTCGACAGCCACCTCAGGCTCGCCGCGAAACGCGCGGGGAAGGAGCTGAACCTGGTCTGCCTCCAGCGCGACGGAGACAGGGAGTACGTCGAGGAGCTCGCGGCTCTCCTCGAGGAGAAGGGGCTCGGGACGTACGCCGACAGGCTGAGGAAATACGGCATCCTGAGGTTCATCCAGGACTGGCTCTCGAGCGACGCCGAAATAGCCTCCAGGCTCGTCGTATGGGGAGCGCCCGACCTCTGGCGGTACGCCCCAGGACTGCGCCCCGTGCCGGAGTTCCTTTTCTACGGCGGCGATCCCGCGCGGGCCGTCGTCGACCTCGATGGACGCAGGAAGTTCGCGGACGAGGTCCTCTTCGCGGAAGAGGGCTGGGGCAGCTACAGGCTCCACGAGGTCGAGGACGCAATGGACCTCCGCCGCCTCAACCTCCGGCGCCATCTCGGCTTCGTGACCTGCAATGCCGGATGCGCAGAGCACGCCGAGGGACGCAAGCTCGACAACTCCGACCTCTCCGCCGAGGCCGCCCCCCACTACGACAAGGCGTTCGACTGCTACGAACTTGTCCTGCGGAAGATCGACGCGGACAACGTGAGCGCGCTCTTCAACGAGCTCGAACTGCTCGAGCGCAGGAACAGGAAGGCGCTCTCGCGCAGGAAGGAGATCATCGGAGCCCTCGAGGCGATGAAGGCGGATGAAAGCCGCCGCTACGACATCCACAGGCTCGGACTCTTCTACGGATATCTCATGAATCCCGAATTCATCATGAAGCAGGGCTTCGGCGAGATCCGTCGCGGCGACTACGACCAGGGCGTCTCGCAGATCCGCCGCGCCATGGACCTCGTGCCGATGGAACAGGGCGCCTGGGCCCAGCTGAACGTCCTCGCCCCGCTCTACGCGAGCGGCGGAACGGTGGGGCGCGAAAAGGCGGAGAAGATCTACACGAGCGAACTCGAGCGGAATCCCACGAACCGCGTGGCGCTCGTCGGCCTCGCCCGCCTCGCCATGCTCAACGGCGACAACGAGAAGGCGGTCAGGCTCCTCGAGCAGGCGACGAAGGACGCAGGGGACGATCCGGGCTACTACATCGACATCGCGACGCTCAGGATCATGCGCGGAGAGCTCGACGCCGCGAAGGCGATACTCCTCAGGGCGACGGACGCAGCGCCCAACAACATAAAGGCGTGGTCCCTCCTCGCGACCGTAGACATGCAGATGCTCGACGCGCTTCGCGGCGAGCAGGACGAGGCGAGGCGTGAGATCAGGAGGAAGGAGCTCGAGGACGAGATCAACGGATTGATCGTGCCGAGGATGGAGAAGATAGATCCTGACGATCCGCAGGTCGCCTCCGTCAAGGCCTTCCTCCGGATGAGGAAGGGCGGCAGGGAGGACCTGGCGGCCGCCCGCGACGCGCTGAAGAAGGTCTCCGACTCGTCCGGGTCGCAGGGCAACATGAGCGACATCGTCCTTGGCCTCGACATCCGGCTCAACGACAAGGAGGACGCCGAGGAGCGCGCTCTCGAGAAGCTGCGCGACGACCCCAAGGACCAGCTCGCCAACTACGTCATGGGATCCGTCTCGCTCGGACGCGGAGAGATCGACAAGGCCGAGGAGTACCTGCGCCTCGCCGTGGCCGGGAAGAAGCAGAACGTGATGGCGCTCAACGACCTCGCCGAAGTGCTGCGGCGCAGGGAGAAGTACTCCGAGGCGGAGCACTTCGCCCGCGCGGCGACAGTGGCGGCCCCCGACCTCTACGTCGTCTGGGAGACGCTGGGGTCGATACTTCTCGACGCCGGCAGCGGCGAGGACGTTCCCGAGGCCGAGCGCTGCATCCAGAAGGCCTGCGACATGTCCAGGGACGAGAAGGGCAATCCCACTGATCCGCGAATGCTCATATCCCTCGCCCGCGTCCAGCTGAAGCTCGGCAAGACTGCGGAGGCGAAGCGCTCGCTTCGCATCGTCGGCAGCTTCCGCGACAGCCTCGAGCCCGAGGATATAAAGAAACTGCAGGAAGTGCACAAGCTTGCTAAGTAGCCTTCTAGCCGCGGCGGCGTTCCAGGTCGGTCCCTTCTACCAGCAGCGCGAGGACTACTGGGCGCTCCGCCCGCTCGTCGCGCAGGAGGAGGACGTGACCGACGTCGTCTGGCCCGTGTTCACCTGCCACCGCGACTGGTGGCGCTTCTGCTACGTCGCCTGGTGGCAGGACCGTCCGGAAGACGGGTCGTACCAGTTCACGCTCCTGCCGATATGGTTCAACGGACGCGACAAGGACGGCGAGGGATACTGGGGACTCTTTCCGATTTACGGCGAGCATCCCCACGTCGCGATGATCTACGACTTCAAGTTCTGCCTCTGGCCGCTATGGCACCGGTACAGGATGCCGCGCGGACGGGAATGGATGACCTCGAATTCCGTGCTGTTCCCGTTCTTCAGCTGGCGCTCCGACGGTGCATGGAGCTTCTGGCCGGTCTACGGCGTGAACTACCAGCGCGAGAGCGACCACAGATACGTCCTCTGGCCGCTCGTCACGTGGGCGAGCTACCGCGAGGACCGCGACACGGCGGGCGAAGGGTATTCGTGGATGTTCTGGCCGCTGTACGGACGCGTGAGAAGGGCCTATGAAAGCCAGGATTCCTTCCTGCCGCCGTTCTTCTCCTTCGCGACAAGCTGGAACCGCCGGGAAATCCACGACGACGGAATTGTCGATTCCGGTCCCGACTCGTACCGCCTTCGCTGTCCATGGCCTTTCTTCGAATGGGAAATCGTCCGCGGCGTGCGCGAACGGCTCAGCATCTGGCCGTTCTACGAGCGGGACGTCCACTTCGACTACAGCACCGGCGGCGAATCCTCGCACGTGACGCGGTTCGGATGGAAGCTTGTCGAGATATACGACGACGAGACGCGTGTCTTCCCGTTCTGGGCGTCGGGTCGCGACCACTGGCGGCTGTGGCCGTTATGGGAGCAGGAGGAGTCCCAGGGCGGCGAGGTTTCGCGCGGACGTTGCCTCGACCTCGTCCCGATACGCTGGGTTCCCGGCGTCGACCGCAACTGGTCCAGGTTCTGGACGTTCTACGAGAACTACTCGACTCCGCTCTACACAGACCATTCGCTTCTTTGGGGCATCGTAAGATGGAGGACCTGCAAGTGATGCCGAGAATCGCGACATGGCTGCGCGCAATCAGGGTCCAGCAATGGACGAAGAACCTCGTCATCCCCGCGTGCTGGTTCTTCGCCGTGAGCGATCCGAGCCAGAGGGACATGGCCGAGGGCTGGCGTCCCGTCGTCCTGATGTTCGGAATGTTCGCGAGCTTCTGCCTCGTCTCGTCCGCCTTCTACCTGCTGAACGACGTCAGGGACCGCGAGGCGGACCGTCTCCATCCCGTGAAGCGGACCCGTCCGGTCGCGGCCGGGCTGGTCTCGCCCGCGGCGGCCGTGCGAACCGCCGCGGTGCTGTTCGTCCTCGGCTTCTTTCCGTCGCTCGTCATGTTCCTGAGGCACACCGACCGCTGGCCGATGATGGCCGTCGTGCTCGGCTACAGCGCCATGCAGGTCGCCTACTCGTGGTGCGGACTCAAGAGGATTCCCTACGTCGACGTCGTCGTCATCGCCGCCGGATTCGTCCTGCGCGCAATGGCCGGAACGACCGTCCTCGCGGTCCGTCTCTCCCCGTGGCTCCTCGTCTGCGCATTCTCCCTCTCGCTCTTCATCGCGCTCTGCAAGCGCCGCCACGAGAAGCTTGTCTGCGAGGAGTCGCGCACCGCCCTCGCCGGATACCGCCTCGCCACGCTCGACATGCTCGTCGCGGCGACGGCGATGACGACCCTCGCCGTCTACGTCGCCTACACGCTTGTCCCCGAAACCATTGCGCGGTACGGGTGCGGTGCGAAGCTCGCCTTCACCGCGGTTCCGGTGGCCATGGGGCTC
The DNA here is from genome assembly GCA_017418445.1 of Kiritimatiellia bacterium. Taxonomy (GTDB): domain Bacteria; phylum Verrucomicrobiota; class Kiritimatiellia; order RFP12; family UBA1067; genus UBA1067. The sequence goes on along the minus strand of JAFONM010000031.1, from coordinate 9,026 downwards.
GTCCGCTACCTGCAGCTCACCTATTCGCGCGCCGACGTAGGCCGTCCCGAGAAGGTCCTCCTCAGCGACAGGGTGCTGTGGCTCGTGCTCTTCCTCTACGCCGCGACCGCGGCAGGTGTGCTGCTATGGCGGGGCTAGGAGGCCTCGAGGACCTCGCCGCTAGGCGGCGCTTCGGCATGAAGCCGGGACTGGGGACGATTCGCGCGCTCTGCGCGTCCCTGGGGGATCCGCAGAACAGGTTCCGCGCGATACACGTCGCGGGAACCAACGGGAAGGGTGCGGTGTGCGCCATGCTCGACGCATGCCTGCGGGAGGCCGGCTTCAGGGTCGGACGCTACACGTCCCCTCATCTGGTAAATCTCAACGAACGGTTCTTCCTCGACGGCGCGCCCGTCGACGACAGGACGCTTGAGCGCGCTGCGGAAAGGGTCGAAGACCGCATTCGGCGGAAATGTCCAGCTGCCGGCAGCCAAAATCCGGCAGCCGGAGAAGAGGTGACGTTCTTCGAGGCGTTGACGGCCGTGGCGTTCCTGCTTTACGCCGAGGCCAGGATCGACTATGCGGTGCTGGAGACTGGGCTTGGGGGACGGCTCGACGCGACGAACGTGTGCGAACCGTGCCTGTGCGTCATAACGAGGATCGGACTCGACCATTGCGACTGGCTCGGCGACACGATTGGGAAGATCGCGGCGGAGAAGTCCGGCATAATAAAGCCCGGCGTTCCGATCGTGCTTGGCGCAAACTGCGACGAGGCGCGCGCCGTCGTCGAGCGCAGGGCCAGGGAGGTCGGAGCTCCGTTCTTCTACGCGCCGGACATCGCGAGCGAAGGTGATGTTCCGCCGGACTTCGCGCTCGAAGGGAAATTCAACCGCGAAAACGCCGTGACGGCGATCGCGGCGCTGAGGGCGATGGAGAAGTGCGGAGGCAACCGACCCTTGCGGGCGACCGCGACCCATGTTGAAGCAGGCAGGCCGAGCGGAGCGAGAGCCGGGCGGGGTGCGGAGTGCGCGGTTCGTGGCGTCGGAGGCCTCGGGAAGGTTTATTGGCCGGGGAGATATCAGCGGATCGGGGACGTCATCGTCGACGGGGCGCACAATCCGCCTGCGGCGCGTGCGCTTGCCGCGGCGCTCGATGCGGACGGGGTCAAGCCGAAGTCGCTCGTCCTGATAGCCGGATTCTGCGGGGACAAGGACGTCGGGACGGTCCTTGGGACGCTCGCCCGGTTCGTGGACCGCGGCTTCGCCGTCAGGACGAACAATCCCAGGTCGCTTTCCGCCGAGGAGACCGCCGTGAAGATGCGCGCGGCCGGAATCGACGCCACATCCTGCTCTTCGCTGCGTGAAGCCCTGACCGCCAGCCGTCAGACGCCAGACGCCAGCCGCCAGCCGCCGGCCACCCTTGTCGCCGGTTCGCTTTTCCTTGCAGGGGAGGCGCTTGTCGAACTCGGTGCCTATCGCGACGGCGTTCCCAGGTTCGATCCCGCTGAAAAATTGCGACGATAGCATTTTTGAACCTGAATCTCCCCCGCCAGCCATTTGTGGTATAATACAGGCATGTTCGACGACATTGGGATAAACGAGACGTTGATGATGATCGGACGGCTCGCCCTGGCGGGTTCGCTCGGAATGGTAATCGGCATGGAGCGGACCTACCGCGCCAAGACTGCCGGAATCCGCACGCACTTTCTCGTGGCGCTGGGCAGCGCGCTCTTCGTGCTCGTCTCGCGCTACGGATTCGGCGGAGAAGCCGACGCCGCGCGCGTGGCGGCCCAGGTGGTCAGCGGAATCGGCTTCCTCGGCGCCGGCACGATCATCATGCAGAAGCACGTAATCCACGGGCTCACCACGGCCGCCGGAATGTGGGTCGCGTCGGGAATAGGAATGGCCTGCGCCGTGGGACTCTATGCTGTCGCCCTGGCCGCGACCGTTCTCGCCCTTGTCGGACTCGAGGTTCTCGGGATATTCAGCAAGTTCGTGCGAAGCAGTCCCGAAGAGCCTGTCGGATGATTCCCCCGCAAGGTCGCCCGCTGCTTGCGAAGCTGCGCATCTCCCCTGCGGCGTCGCCATTGCCGCAGTGGAATTTTATGCTATAATATGCGGCAAAATGAAGTTCGAAGAGAATGAAGTGATGTTTCCGCCGCCAGGGCGGACCCCGCGCGAGGATACGGACGCGGTGATGAAGTTCTACAAGCTCCCCAAGACTTTTCCGCAGGACGTCCTGGAGGAGGCGAAGCACGTCGTGGACAAATTGAAGGATCCGGGCAGGAGGCTCGACCTCAGGAAAAAGTTCATCTTCACGTGCGACCCCGCGACGGCAAAGGATTTCGACGACGCGCTGTCGCTCGAAACCGACCGGAAGGGCAACCGCGTCCTCGGCGTCCACATAGCGGACGTCTCGCATTTCGTCAGACCCGGGAGCGCCCTCGACCGCGAGGCGTACAAGCGCTCGACGAGCGTCTACTTCGCGGACCGCGTGGTCCCCATGCTCCCGGAGGCGCTTTCCAACGGAGTCTGCTCGCTCGTCCCGGGCGAGGAGCGCCTCGCGTTCTCCGTCTTCGTGACCTTCGACAAGAAGGGCGAGGCGGTGAAGCGGAGCTTCGCGAAGTCGGTCATCCGCTCCAAGGCTCGCTTCGCCTACGAGGAGGTCATGAAGATCATCGCGGGCGGAAGCCCCAGGGACCTCTACGACTCCGGCCGCGCGTCGTCCCTCATGGAGGCGAAGCGGATGGCGAAGACGATCCGCGAGATAAGCGAGCTTGCGCAGCAGCTCCGCGCCGCGAGATTCGCCGCGGGCGCGCTCGACATAGAGATTCCCGAGGCGGAGGCCATCCTCGACGAGGGGGGCGACCTCGCCGGACTCGTCACGCGTCCCTACGACGAGTCGCACCAGATGATCGAGGAATGCATGGTCGCGGCGAACGAGGCTGTCGCGAAGGAGCTCTGGACGAAGGGCGTCAAGATCCTGGCACGTCTGCACGAACCGCCGGAGGACGAGAAGATCGAGATGCTCAGGGCGGAGCTGAAGGGGCTCGGCGTCAAGTGCGGCAACATCGCGAACCAGAAGGTCTTCGCGCAGCTCCTTCAGACGATCAAGAAGAATCCGCTCTATCCGACTCTCGCCGTGATGGTCCTGAGGTCCATGAAGCGCGCAGTGTACGATTCGGGGAACATGGGGCACTTCGGGCTCGCAAAGCGCTTCTACGCGCACTTCACGTCCCCGATTCGCCGCTATCCGGACCTCACGCTCCACCGCCAGCTTGCGGACTTCCTTGCCGGCGGCGCCCCGAAGGCGCGCGTCGACGCGCACAGGCTCGCGAAGTGGGCGGAGCATGCGAGCGAAATGGAGGATGTCGCCGCCAACGCCGAGCGCGGACTCATGGAGATCAAGAAGTTCCGCCTCCTCGAGGACCAGCTGGCGACGCGCCAGATCGTCGACTACGACGCCGTCGTCTCCAAGTGCACCCCGTTCGGATGCTTCGTGGAGATTCCGGAGCTTGCGGCGTCCGGACTCGTCCACGTGTCGCTGCTCTCGCAGAAGTTCGTCCGGTTCAACGAATCCGACCGCACGCTCTCCGCCCCCGGGCGGAGCTGGCGCGTCGGGGACAGGATGCGCGTCCACGTCGCCAAGGTGGACTTCAGGCAGCGCAGGCTCGATTTCGTACCGGTGGAAACTGAACAGAAACACAGGAAAGGAGTCCGCAGATGGACCTCTCGATACTCGTAAACAAGTTCAACGTCAAGGGGCGTCTCGTCGCCCTGCAGCCGTTCGGCAACGGCAACATCAACGACACGTTCCTCGCCATATACCGCAACACGTTCACGGAGACCCAGGTGGTGCTCCAGCGCGTGAACAGGAGCGTCTTCCCGCATCCAGAGGTGATCATGGAGAACATGCACGAGGTCACCAGGCACTGCCACGAGAAGCTCTCCGCGGACGCGCAGGAGGGACGCGACGACCGCGTCTGGCAGATGCCGAGGATCATCAAGACGAAGGAGGGACGGGACTACGTCACGGACGAGAAGGGCGAGGTCTGGCGCGTCATAACGAGGATAATGTCCGCCCACGCCTTCGACGTCGCGCAGGGTCCGGAGCATGCCCTCGAGTGCGGCGCGACGCTCGGACACTTCCACTACCTCGTGAGCGACATGAATCCGGCCGCCATCAGGGATCCGCTCCCCGGCTTCCACATCACCTCGGGCTACCTCGCCGCCTACGACAGGACGCTCGAGACGCACCGCGCGAAGGATCTCCTCGGCTCCTCCATGGAGGCGAAGCGCCTGTCGAAGTTCATAGAGGAGAGGCGTGGACTCGCCCTGGCGCTCGAGACGGCGGAGAAGAACGGCGAGCTCAGGAAGAGGATGTTCCACGGCGACCCCAAGGTGAACAACATCATGATCGACGACGTCACCGGCAAGGGCACGGCGATGATCGACCTCGATACCGTCTCGCCCGGACTTATACACCTCGACTTCGGCGACGCGCTCCGCTCCATATGCAATCCCGCGGGCGAGGAGGAGACGAACCTCTCCAAGGTCGTCTTCGACGAAGACCTCTGCACCGCGTTCTGCAAGGGCTACATGAAGGAGGCGGGCGCGTTCCTCACCGACGCTGACCGCGCCTACCTCTACGACTCCATCAGGCTCCTCCCGTTCGAGCTCGGACTTCGCTTCTTCCAGGACTACCTCGCCGGCAACGTCTACTTCAGGACGACCCAGCCGGAACAGAACCTCAACCGCGCCCGCGTGCAGTTCCGCCTCTGCGAATCCGTCGAGGCCCGCGAGCGCTCCATCAGGGACCTTCTCGCCAAGCTGTGAACCTCGTAAGCCTAGTCGGACGCCCCAACACGGGCAAGAGCGCGCTCTTCAACCGCATCGCGAAGAAGCGTGTCGCGATCGTCTTCGACCAGCCCGGCGTGACGCGGGACCGCGTCATGCGCGAGGTCGCGCTCAAGGACCGCCGCGTGATGCTGGCGGACACAGGCGGCATCGCCTTCGACCGCGCCGTCACGCGCGATCCGCTCGACGAGGAGACCCGCGCGCAGGCGGCGATGGCCGTCGGGGACTCCGACGTATGCGTAGTCGTCGTCGATGCGCGCGCCGGCATCGCGCCCCTCGACCAGGAGGTCATCAAGCGCGTCCGCGAATCGGGCGTCCCCGCGATCATCGCGGCCAACAAGTGCGACACCGCGGAGGACGACTGGCGCGCCGCGGAGTTCGAGCAGTTCGGCCTCCCGGTCTTCGCGACGTCCGCCGAGCACGGACGCGGAGTCGAGACGCTCGTCGGCGAGATAGTGAAGCGCCTTTCCAAGGCCGCATCCCCCGAGCCGGATTCCGGCGACGGCTCCCGTCCGCTGCGCGTCGCGATAGTCGGACGCCCCAACGTCGGCAAGTCGTCGTACGTCAATCGCCTCCTGAACGCTCCGCGTGTCATAGTCTCCGACATCCCGGGGACGACGCGCGACTCGGTGGAGGTCCCGTTCACGATCGGCTCGGGGCCCGACGCGCGCAGCTATGTGCTCGTCGACACGGCCGGCATGAAGCCGCATACGAAGATGTCCAGGACCTCCGTGGACAACTTCTCGCTTTTCCGCTCCGAGGCGGCGATAGAGGAGGCGGACGTCGTGGTCCTCGTCATGGACCCCCAGCTCGGACCGACCATGCAGGACAAGCGCATCGCGGGCAAGATCCTCGACGCCCACCGAGCGTGCGTCGTCATGATGAACAAGTGGGATCTCGCGCAGGAGGACGGGATAACCGAGACGAAGGCGACCGGGGCCCTGCGCCAGATGATGCCGTTCCTCTCGTTCGCGCCGGTGGTGTTCTGCTCCAACAAGTCGGGCTACAACATCCGACGCACCGTGGAGGCGATAGACCGCGCCGCGGCGTCCGCGGGCGAGCGTCTCCCGACCGGAATGCTCAACAACGCGATCGAGAAGGCGACGAAGCGGACCGGTTCGCCGATGATCCGCGGCAGGCGGCTGAAGATATACTACGGACTCCAGGTCTCCACGAACCCGCAGACGGTAAGGCTCTTCGTGAACGATCCGAAGCTCGTCACGCCGGCGTACCTTTCGTACATCGAAAAGGCCATTCGCTCCCGGTTCGGACTCGAAGGCGCCCCTCTCAGGATTTTCCTCAAGGCTCGTTCGCGCAATTCCACGAAACCATGTTCTCGTTCTTCGCAGCCTGCGTAGCTTGCGTCGCATCGTCGGCCGAGCCGGATGCCCGGCCGGAGACCTGGTTCCACGTCATCGGCGGGAATGTAACGCAGGAAGGTCTGTCGGCGGACCTGGAGGCGATTTCCGAGGCCGGCTACGGCGGAATCCAGTTCTTCCACGGCAAGGCGCGCGACGGGAAGCTGTGGCCCGGCGTGAAGGAGCCGGTGGAATGCCTGAGTCCTAAATGGGACGAGCTCGTCGGATTCATCGCGGAAGAATGCGAGAAGCGCGGGCTCACGTTCAAGATGCAGAACTGTCCCGGATGGTCTATGAGCGGCGGACCCTGGATCACGACCGACAAGTGCATGCGCAAGCTCGTCGCCTTCCCGCCGGACGGGAAGCCCGGGTTCGATGCGGACGACGACTTCCATGAAATCTGCACCCTGACGTTTCCGCTGGAGGATGCGGAAGCGGATTCGGTCTCATTCCCGAATCCGCAGCAGCTGGACCACGGCTGGGCGTACGATCCGCAGGCGTTCCTGATCGTCACGGCCGGCGGCAGGGAGGTCTTTCGGCGCGAGTGTCCGCGCGGCTGCTGGCAGGACGACGCAAGCATGACCTTCCGCGTGCCGAAGGGAACGATTCCGGAAGGGGAGCTCGAGTTTTCCTTCGAAAGCGCGCATGGCAGGAGGGAGTCCGTCAATGGATCGGTCCGTCGCGAACCGCGTCTCGACATGTGGGAGGCGAAGGCGGCGTGGGGACTGCGCGAATTCGACATGGGGACGAACGCGGCTCCGTTGAAGACGAAAGGGACGCGGACGCTCGTCTTCGGGCACGTCAACATGAAGCGCCGCAACCATCCCGCGCCTTCCGAAGCGACCGGCTGGGAGTGCGACAAACTCGCCGCGGCCGGATTCGAGGCGAACTGGGACGGATATCTCGGACGTCTCCTGAAGGGTCCGCTGGCCGGGGGAAAGCTGAAGGGCACGCTGGTGGACAGCTGGGAGTGCGGCGTCCAGACCTGGACCTGGAGGATGGAGGAGGAGTTCGAGAGGTTCAACGGCTACAAGCTGCGACCGTGGCTTCCCGCCATCTTCGGCTACGTCCTCGAGAGCGAGGCGGCGACCGAGAGGTTCCTCCTCGACTGGCGGCGGACGCTGTCGCGCCTCGTCGAGGAGAACTATTTCGCCGTGATGGCGAGGAAGGCCCGCGAAAACGGGATGTCCATCCAGTTCGAGACGGCGTTCGGCGACGTCGTGCCGGGAGACCCGATGCGATACTTCAAGTACGCGGACGAACCGATGTGCGAATTCTGGAGTCCGTTCAACAATGCCGGCGGATTCGTCACCTCCCACGATTTCAAGGCGGTGAAGCCGTGCGTGTCCGCCGCGCACCTCTACGGCAAGCGTCGCGTGAGCGCGGAGTCCTTCACCAGCTTCGAGCTGACCTTCGACGAATCGTTCCAGGAGTTGAAGGAGAATGCGAACCGCCACTTCGCACGCGGCGTCACCCACATCGTCACCCACACCTTCACGCACAATCCGTCCGTCGAGGGTCCGCCGCCCGGCTCCAGCTTTGGACAGCGTATCGGCACGCCGTTCCTGCGCCTGCAGCCGTGGTGGCCGTACATGCGCGGATTCGCCGAATATCTCGAGGATTGCGGGCGGATGCTCGAGGAGGGGCTTCCCGTGGTCGACATCCTCATGTACGTCGGCGACGAGTGGGGGCACCGTCCGAGCGAGCGCGACGAACTCTTCGGCGGCGGCTGCAAGGTCGACTACCTGAACCAGGACGCATTGCTGACGCGACTTGACGTCAAGGACGGACGCATCGTGCTGCCGGACGGAATGAGCTATCGCGTAGTATGGATCCCGAAGGGGACCTTCACGCTGCCGGAGACGGAGGCGAAGCTCGCGGAGCTCGAGAAGAAGGGCGCACGCATAGTCCGCGGCGATTTCAAGCCCGACTGGACGCCTGACCTGGCCTGGGAGGGAGAGGGCGGGCTCGTCTGGTACCACCGCCGATCCGAAAAGAGCGGCGACGCTTATTTTATCGCGGCCACGGAGAAGGGGTTCAAGGGAAAGGTGAAGTTTCCGATGGGCGGCGGATTCGGCAACGGACCGTCGAGCATCGACCTCGGGCTCGCCCGAGGCGAATCGCGCATCATCCATGTGGGCTGCTGCGGAACGCCGCTGTCGATCGAGCCGGGAATGCGCCATTTGCGAAGGGAGTTCAAGAAGGGTGTCGAAATCCCCCTGTCCGCGCCGAGCATTGCGCTGGGCGGATGGACGGACGGGGCGACGGACAAGACGTACGTCTTCAGGTGCGGTCCGGTTGATGGCGACGCCGTGATCGACCTTGGGCGCGTCTGCCACTGGGCGACGGTGAAGGTCAATGGACGCGCCGTGCCCCCGCGACTTTGGAGCGAACCATATCGCTGCCGGATTGATCAACATATGTTCCGCAACGATGCCGGGAACGTCATCGAGGTCGAAGTGACGGCGACGGTCCACAACCGCCTCGTCCTCGATGCGCGGCTGCCGGAGTCGGAGCGCAGGACCTGGACGCTCTCGGGTCCGGAGGCGGAAGCATCGCTGAAGCCCGCGGGCCTCTACGGTCCGGTTCGCCTGTTTCAGATCACGGATGAATGAAGGTGTCCGGCGGCACCGGACGGAAGGATGTGCGAACAGTCAAAATATTTGGTATAATTCCGGCATGAAAAAATTCCTGCTTTTCCTTTTGGTGTCTGTCCTCCTGTGCGGAGCGGCGGCGTTCGCAATCTGGAAGTGGTGCCCCGACACCGTCGCCGCCGGGTATGTCTCCGAGTACGGCTCGAAGGCGTTCGAGATGTGCAGGGGATGGTTCGCGG